>JANXRT010000254.1 GCA_025356735.1 Acetobacteraceae bacterium
GGAACTCGTCATGGAAGGTCGGCCGCTTGCAGCCGTAGGGATAATAGGGCTTGAGCGCCTCGGCCGTTTTCGGGTCCTTGACGATGGCATCCACCCGGGCGCGAATCTGCTCCATGATGCGGAAGTTGGAGTTGAGCTGGCGCTGGATCAGCTCTGCCTGGGGCAACTCCGTCTCATGGCGTTTTCGAACCTTGAAATCGGCGACCTTGCCTGAGAGATAGTCGTCATTGCCCTGCAAGGCGGTGCGTCCGGATGAAATCTCGGCCAGCCTTTCGCGCCTTGCGAGCGCCCAGCCGGGCTCTTTCGACCAAGTCTCGATCTCCTCCGGCGTGGTCGCGCGCTGGTCGCGAACATCGATCGTGGACGGCGTGCGTTGAAAGACGTGCAGCGATTTTACGATTTTGGCGATTTCGGGAATGACCTGGACGGCGGTGGCGCCAGTTCCAATGATGCCGACCCGCTTGTCTTTCAGGTCTATGTTGTAGTTCCATCTGGAGGTGTGAAAGGCCTCGCCCCGGAAGGTCTCCATACCCTCGATGCGGGCCAGCTTGGGCGTCGTCAGGATGCCGTTGGCCAGCACGACGTAGCGGGCGCGCATCGTGTCGCCGCGGTCGGTGGACACCGTCCATCTTCCCGTGGCCTCGTCCCAGGCGGTGTTCTCGACGGTGGTGTGGAACAGGCAGCGGTCATAGAAGCCGGATGTCTCCGCCATGCTCTGGCAGTATTCGAGGATTTCGAAACCCGAGGCGAATTTCATCGTCGGGATGTATTTCATGTCCTCCAGCAGCGGCAGGTAGCTGTACGATTCGACGTCGCAGGCAATCCCGGGATAGCGGTTCCAGTACCAGGTGCCGCCCACATCGCCGCCCTTCTCGCAGAACCGGACATCCTCGAAGCCGGCCGCACGCAGCTTGTGCCACAGCAGAAGGCCGGCGAATCCGGCGCCGACCACGAGGATCTCGCATTCATCGTTCAACGCATCTCGCTCGATCGGCGGCGCCGAATAGACATCCTCGAGGTATTTCGAAAATTCGCCCTCCATCGCCATGTAGTCGGCGGCGCCTCGCCGCGCTTCCTTGAAGGCGCGGTACTTGGCTTGCTCCTCGGCGTTGAACGCGGCTCCCGGCGGCGGCGGCGGCAGCGTCTTGAGCGTTGCGTCCGCGACGGCCGAATAGCCTTTTCCGGCGATCTTCTCGGTGGCCTTGGCGGCGCGGGTGCGAAAGAGCTTCAGGCCCGTGGTTTCATCCGTCCGAATCGGCAGCGTCATGTAAAGTGTCCTATGTCGCAGGAAGGTATTTGGTCGTCATCCTCGCCAGGCAAGACCTGTCCGCCAGTCGCCGGCGCAGGCTAGCCTTCGTTTCCGGGGTTCTCAACCGTTGCCGCGGATCAGCGAGGAGCGAATTACCGGAACCAGATCGGACGGTTCCAGGCAAGGCGGTGGGGGATCGCAGGCAACGTTTGTTGATCCACTTTGTTAAAGTACTCGAACCAGCACGTCGTTAATGCAAACGATGGCGCGCTGCGCTAGACTTAAAATTGTCGCTTCGAATTGCATTTCTTGAAGCGCTCACGATTTGGCAGAGAGCAAAGCTGCCGGCTGCCCTGATGAGGCTAGGCTGAGCTGACTGCGCCTGCGCCGGAGTTTCACCGGCGCGAACCCGCAAAAGTGGAGCGTGTCTTCATGGATCGGCTGGACGACATCTTTATGCTGCATGCCAACCTCCGCGACCGGACGCGGGAGGTCGAGATGAGTTTCTCGGAATACCTGGAGGCCTGCCGCAACGACCCGGGCTGCTATGCCAGCCCGGCGGAGCGCATGCTGCGCGCCATCGGCGAGCCTGACCTCGTGGATACGTCGCGCGATCCGCGCCTGGCCCGGCTGTTCCTCAACCGCACGATCCGTATCTATCCCGCCTTCGCCGAATTCCACGGCATGGAGGACACGATCGAGCGGATCGTCGGCTTCTTCCGCCATGCGGCGCAGGGGTTGGAGGAGCGCAAGCAGGTCCTGTACCTGCTCGGCCCCGTCGGCGGCGGTAAATCTTCCCTTGGAGAGCGGTTGAAGGCGCTCATGGAGCACGAGCCGATTTACGTGCTGAAGGCCGGCGCCGAGCTCAGCCCGGTGTTCGAGATCCCGCTTGGGCTGTTCGATCCCGAGACCATGGGCGACCTGCTGCTGGAGCGCTACGGCATCCCGCGGCGGGTGCTGACCGGCATCGCCAGCCCATGGGCGCTCAAGCGATTGGAGGAGATGGACGGCGACATCCAGCGCTTCCGCGTCGTCAAGCTGTTCCCCTCGCGCCGCAAGCAGATCGCGATCGCCAAGACCGAGCCGGGCGACGACAACAACCAGGATATCTCCGCCCTGGTCGGCAAGGTCGATATCCGCAAGCTGGAGAATTTCAGCCAGAACGATCCGGACGCTTATGGATTCTCGGGCGGGCTGAACCGCGCCAACCAGGGCATCCTCGAATTCGTCGAGATGTTCAAGGCGCCGATCAAGATGCTGCACCCGCTGCTGACGGCGACGCAGGAGGGCAACTATCTCGGCACCGAGAACATCGGCGCCATTCCGTTCCAGGGCATCCTGCTGGCGCATTCGAACGAGGCCGAGTGGCAGGCGTTCCGCAACAACCGCACCAACGAGGCCTTCCTCGACCGGGTCAGCGTGGTCAAGGTGCCGTACTGCCTGCGGGTCACCGAGGAGAGCCGTATCTATGAGAAGCTGATCGCCGGATCGGCGCTGACCGAGGCGCCCTGCGCGCCGCATACACTGGAGATGCTGGCGCGCTTCGCCGTGCTGTCGCGCCTCAAGCCGCACGCCAATTCGCGGCCCTTCGCCAAGATGCGGGTCTATGACGGCGAGAACATTCGCGAGACCGATCCGAAGGTGCGCACGATGCAGGAGTACCGCGACACCGCCGGCGTCGATGAGGGTATGGACGGGGTATCGACGCGCTTCGCCTACAAAGTGCTTTCGGCCACCTTCAACCACTCCTCGAACGAGGTCGCCGCCGACCCGGTGCATCTTATGTATGTGCTCGAGCAGGCGATCCGGCGCGAGCAGTTTCCTGCCGAAACCGAGGCGGTCTACCTCGCCACGATAAAAAGCGAGCTGGCATCGCGCTACGCCGAATTCATCGGCAACGAAATCCAGAAGGCTTACCTCGAAAGCTACGGCGATTACGGTCAGAACCTGTTCGACCGCTACCTCGACTATGCCGACGCCTGGATCGAGGACCAGGATTTCAAGGATCCCGATACCGGCCAGATGCTCAACCGCGATCTGCTCAACGCCGAGCTGACCAAGGTCGAAAAGCCGGCCGGCATTGCCAATCCCAAGGACTTCCGCAACGAGATCGTCAAGTTCGCGCTGCGGATGCGGGCCACCAACAACGGGCGCAATCCGTCCTGGACCAGCTACGAGAAAATCCGCGAGGTGATCGAGAAGCGGATGTTCAGCCAGGTCGAGGAGTTGTTGCCGGTCATCAGCTTCGGCTCGAAGAAGGATGGCGATACCGAAAAGAAGCACACCGAGTTCGTAAACCGTATGATGACACGCGGTTACACGGAACGGCAGGTGCGCC
>JANXRT010000265.1 GCA_025356735.1 Acetobacteraceae bacterium
GGCGCACCGGGGCGCTACCCCAATTCTTGAAGGTGGGGCGGGGTTTGGGGCAGAGCCCCAACCTTCCTCACATCAGGAAAACACCCTTCCCCGTGTTCTGCTGATCGAACAGCGTGTACGCCTCCTCCGCCTGATCCAGCCGCCAGCGATCGGTGAACAGCTTGTCCACATCGATGCCATGCTCGACGACAAACCGCGCGCATTCCGCCTGGCCTGAATGCGAGAACGTCCAGGACCCGATCATCGTCAGTTGCTTGCGAAGGATGTCCGGGCTGACATCGATCTTAACATCGCCGCCTTCGCCCACGAAGCACATCGTGCCCCACACCTTGGTGCTGCGGATCGCCTGCAATCTCGCCTCGGACGAGGACGACGTGTCCAGCGTCAGATCGGCGCCGCGGCCCTGCGTCAGTTCCCTGATCGCGCCGACCGGATCGTTCGAGCGCGGATCAACCGTCGCCCAGGCGCCGAACTCCTTGGCCCGGGCAAGGCGTTCCGGGCTGATGTCGAGCGCGATCACCCGGGCACCCATCGCGGCGGCAAGCTGGGTGCCCGACAGACCGACCGGACCCTGGCCGAAGATCGCGATCACGTCGTTGCCGGAGATGTTCATCCGCCGCAGCGCGCCGTAGGCGGTGCCGGTGCCGCACGAAATCGCCGCCCCCGCCTCGAACGTCAGCTCGTCGGGCAGCGGCACCAGGGTGCTCGCCGGCACCAGCATGTATTTGGCGTGGCCGCCATGGTTGGAAGCGCCGTAAACCTTGATTGTGGTTTCCTGGCAAAGCTGCGCCCATCCGGTGCGGCAATGGCCGCAGACGGTGCAGCCGATGTAATGGTGCACCATTACGCGCTGGCCGATCTTCGCCTGTGCCTCGGTGACGCCGGGGCCGATCGCGGCGACCACGCCGCAGGGCTCATGGCCGGCGATCACGGGTCCCACGGGTGCCGGCAGTCCGTTGCCCTTGGTGCCGCCCTTCGGCACGCGATAGGTCTTGAGGTCGCTGCCGCACATGCCGGATGCCTTCATCTCCAGCACCACGTCGCCGGGACCTGGGGTCGGATCCTCGAAATTCATCAGTTCCAGCTGGCGGTCGCCGGTGAACACGATGCCGCGCATGTTTCTCTCCCCTGATAGGTCGGCATTAGAGTGCCCCCGTCGCCCCAGGCTGTCGAGTTCCCGGCGGCGACGATGGAAGATCCTGCACGGTAGCAACTTCTCGCGGTCTTCATCTAAAATTCTGCTTTTTTATTGCGTAAAAAGACTTATGGGCATTGACATGAGCGACGTAACATCATATGTTTCTTTATAAAGAAAATTGATAGCGAATTGGACATTATTATGGCTTATACGAAGGCGCTTGCACTCGCTACGATCTGCGGCAGCGTGATGTCCTCTCAAGGCCATGCCGCTGCCCTGACGGCCGCGGACATCCTCGGCCAGTTCAACGCGGTCATCACCAACAACTTCACCAGCAACTCCGACGTGGAGGGCCGGCTGGTTGCGAACGACATGGTCGGCGTGGCGACCCTATACAACAACCAGCGCGGCACCGCCGCGGCATCAGCCTATGCCGCGGTGAATGCCATCACAGTGGGTGCCGGCGTCAATGCGAACGTCAACAACGGCGGCAACGTCAATGTCCAAGGCGTCAATTCGGGCAATTTCAGCTTCAACGGCGGCAAGCTCGTATCGACGCCGGCCTTCACCATCGCCAACTTCGCCACTCCCCTGACGAACCTCGCCACGCAACTGGCCGCGCTCGCCGCGAACAGCACAGTCAACGGTTCCGATCCCAACAATTTCACCTTCAATGCGGCGCCGAACGCCCAAGGGCTGGCGATCTTTTCCCTGACGGCCGCAAGTCTGGAGACTTCCCGCAACATCAACTTCAATCTGAACGGCGCCACCACGATCGTGGTCGACATCACCGGCGGAAGTTTCACCGACGCTGGCAACTTCAATGCCGCCGACTTCATCAACCGGCATGTCATCTGGGATTTCTCACAGGCCACAAGCCTGGCATTCAGCGGTTGGCACGGCAGCATCCTGGCGCCGCTTGCCAGCGTGAGCAACACCAGCGCGATGGAAGGCGACCTGTTCGCCAAGAATTTCACCGGCAGCGGCGAGCTGCACGACTTCACCTTTGCCGGAACCTTGCCGTCCGACCCAAGCCGCGTTCCGGAGCCGGCATCGATCCTGCTGCTTGGCGCCGGCCTGGCCGGGGTTTGGCGGGCACGCCACCGGGCCTGAAACAGGCTGCGGATCCGCGAAGCCGGCTCAGCTTTTTAAGGTGGGCTGTCAGGTTCGACCGGCTTGCGCCAGGATGGCGCAAAACGCAGGGAGGAACCGTATGTCGCTAATGCCGCTCAAGAACCGACGCCTGTACTATGACTTGGTCGGGCCCGCCCGCGCTCCGGTGGTGTGCATGACACATTCGCTGTCATCGGACGGCGGCATGTGGGCGGAGCAGGTTCCGGTGCTTCTGGCCGCCGGCTACCGCGTGCTGCGGCTCGACATGCGCGGCCATGGCGGCAGCGATCCGGTGCCGGGCTCGTACACCATGAGCGAGCTGGCCGGTGATGTCGCTTCGGTGCTCGACTATCTGGGCATTGCACGCGTTCACTATATCGGCCTGTCGATCGGCGGCATGATCGGCCAGGCCTTCGCCATGGAGCATTCGGGCCGGGTGATCTCGGCGATGTGGTGCGACACCATGGCGGTGTATCCGCAAGCGGCGTTGGGCACCTGGGAAGAACGCAAGAGGCCGGTCCGCCAGCATAACTCGGTGGAACCGCTGGCTGACGCCTCGATCTCGCGCTGGCTGACCGCTGCGTTCGCGGCGAAGGACCCGGCCCGCTACAAGCAGCTTCGAGATACGATTGCCGCAACGACGCCGGCGGGCTTCCTGGGATGCGTCGAGGCAATCAGCCGCATCGACTTCATCGCCGACCTGCCCAGCGTGAAGATGCCGGTGCTGGTGCTGTGCGGCAGCGACGACGAGGGCACGCCGGTGGCGGCCAACAAGCGTATCGCCTCCCTGGTGGCGAATGGCCGCTACGCCGAGATCGCCAAGGCGCTGCACTTTCCCAACGTCGAGCATCCCGGCGTGTTCAACGGCATTATGCTCGGCTGGCTCGACCAGCAGCGCGCTGCGGCATAGGAGACGAACGATGCGAATGGCAAACAAGGTAGGGCTGATAACGGCCGCGGCATCCGGCATGGGAAGGGCAGGGGCGCTCACTTTCGCCCGCGAGGGCGCCAGCGTCGCCATCGTCGACCGCGACCAAGCGGGTGCCGAAGCGGTCGCCAGGGAAATTAACGACGCCGGCGGCCGCGCCATAGCGATCGCCGGCGATCTGCGTGACGACGCCTTCGCCCGCGACATCGTGCATCGCA
>JANXRT010000247.1 GCA_025356735.1 Acetobacteraceae bacterium
ACCAGGTGGTGTAGCTTCAGCATGTAGATGTAACCGACCGTTACCTTGCGCTCGAACGGCTCGCCCGTTCGACCATCCGTCAGGATAACTTGCCCGGAGGTGTGCAGGCCGGCGCGGGTCAGCATGCCCTCGATGTCGGACATGCGGGCGCCGTCGAACACCGGCGTCGCGATCGGGATGCCCTTCTTGAGGTTCTCGCACAGCTCGATCAGCTGCTCATTGCTCATGGTGGCGATCTGATCGGCATAGACGCGCTCGCCGTAGATCTCCTCCAGGCGCTTGAGCAGCTCGTCACGCATCGCCCCGGTGCGGCGGTATTCCTCGACCATCACCCCAACCTGCTTGCCGAGCGTGGCGCAGGCCCAGCCGAGATGTGTTTCCAGGATCTGCCCGACATTCATCCGGCTTGGCACGCCAAGCGGGTTGAGCACGATGTCGACCGAGGTGCCGTCCTCCAGGAACGGCATGTCCTCGACCGGCACGACGCGCGAGACCACGCCCTTGTTGCCGTGGCGGCCGGCCATCTTGTCGCCGGGCTGCAGCTTGCGCTTTACCGCGATGAACACTTTCACCATCTTCATCACGCCGGGTGGCAGCTCGTCGCCGCGCTGCAGCTTTTCCACCTTGCCGTCGAAGCGCGCCTGAAGGCGGGCCACGGCGGCATCGTATTCGCGCTTCAGCACCTCGATCTCAGCCATCACCGCGTCGTCCTGCACGCCGATATGGCGCCAAGTGCCGCGGACATGCTCGGACAGCACCTCCTCGGTGATCTCGGTGCCGGCCTTGATGCCCTTGAAGCCGGCGGACGCCTTGCGGTTGAGCAGCTTCTCACGCATCCGGTTGAGGAAGCTGCGCTCCTGGATGGCGCGCTCGTCGTCGCGGTCCTTGGCCAGTCGCTCGATCTCCGACCGCTCGATCGCCATCGCGCGCTCGTCCTTATCGACGCCGCGGCGGCTGAATACCCGGACATCGACGATGGTACCGGTGACGCCGGGCGGCAGCTTGAGCGAGGTGTCGCGGACGTCCGATGCCTTCTCGCCGAAGATCGCGCGCAACAGCTTTTCTTCCGGGGTCATCGGGCTTTCGCCCTTCGGCGTCACCTTGCCGACCAGGATGTCGCCTGGGTTCACCTCGGCGCCGACATAGACGATGCCGGCCTCGTCGAGGCTTTTCAGCGCTTCCTCGCCGACGTTCGGGATGTCGCGGGTGATCTCCTCCTGGCCGAGCTTGGTGTCGCGCGCCATGACCTCGAACTCCTCGATGTGTATCGAGGTGAAGACGTCGTCGCGCGCGATGCGCTCGCTGATGAGGATGGAGTCCTCGAAGTTATAGCCGTTCCACGGCATGAAGGCGACCAGCACGTTGCGGCCGAGCGCCAGCTCGCCGAGGTCGGTCGACGGGCCGTCGGCGATGATGTCGCCCTCGGCCAGCCGATCGCCGACGCGGACCAGCGGGCGCTGGTTGATGCAGGTGCTCTGGTTGGAGCGCATGAACTTCCGCAGGCGATAGATGTCGACGCCCTTGGTGGTGCCGTCCTCGGCGGTGGCGCGCACGACGATGCGCGCGCCGTCGATCTGGTCGATCACGCCGGGGCGCCGGGCGACGATGGTGGCGCCGGAATCCCGTGCCACTGCCGCTTCCATGCCGGTGCCGACCAAGGGAGCATCCGCACGAATTAGCGGCACCGCCTGGCGCTGCATGTTGGAGCCCATCAGCGCCCGGTTGGCGTCGTCGTTCTCCAGGAACGGGATGAGCGCCGCGGCAACCGAGACCAGCTGCTTCGGCGACACGTCGATCGCCGTCACGTCGGATGGTTTTACCAATCGGAAGTCACCCTGCTTGCGCACGGAAACCAGTTCCTCGGTGAACCGGCCGTTGCCGTCCATCGGCGCGTCGGCCTGCGCCACCACCAGCTTTTCCTCCTGCATGGCAGAGAGGTAGTGCGCACCGTCCTGCACCACGCCGTCCTTGACCAGCATGTACGGGGTCTCGATGAACCCGTACTTGTTGACCTTGGCATAGGTCGCGAGCGAGTTGATCAGGCCGATGTTCGGGCCTTCCGGCGTCTCGATCGGGCAGATGCGGCCGTAATGCGTCGGATGCACGTCGCGCACTTCGAAGCCCGCGCGCTCACGTGTCAAACCGCCAGGCCCAAGCGCGGACAGGCGGCGCTTATGCGTCACTTCCGACAGCGGGTTGGTCTGGTCCATGAATTGCGACAACTGGCTGGAGCCGAAGAACTCCCGCACCGCCGCCGCCGCCGATTTCGCGTTGATCAGATCGTGCGGCATCACGGTGTCGATATCGACCGAACCCATGCGCTCGCGGATAGCACGCTCCATGCGAAGCAGCCCCAGGCGATACTGGTTCTCCATCAACTCGCCCACCGAGCGCACCCGGCG
>JANXRT010000325.1 GCA_025356735.1 Acetobacteraceae bacterium
CGCCAACCGGGGTGCGGTCAGCTCCGGCCGGGCGCGGAGTTTGGCGGTATCGGTGGCAGCGGCGAACCGGTTCCAGGGACAGGCGGCGAGGCAGTCGTCGCAGCCATAGATGCGGTTGCCAATGGCAGCGCGGAATTCCTCAGGGATTGGGCCTCGATGCTCGATTGTCAGGTAGGAGATGCAGCGCGTCGCATCGAGCCGGTAAGGTGCGGGGAAGGCGTCGGTCGGGCAGGCGTTGAGGCAACGCTGGCATGAACCGCAGCGATCGGAGTGCGGCGGGTCGGGCGGGATAACAAGGCTGGTGTAGATTTCCCCAAGGAACAGCCACGATCCATGGGCGCGTGAGACCAGGTTGGTGTGCTTGCCTTGCCAGCCGATGCCGGCGCGCTGGGCCAGCGGCTTTTCCATCACCGGCGCGGTATCGACGAACACCTTCACCTGCGGTCCAAAGGCGCTGACGATGTATTGCGCCAGGTGCTTCAACATGCCTTTCACGACATCATGGTAATCGCGGTTGCGCGCATAGACGGAGATGTTGCCGCGATCGGGCAGAGCCAGCGTGGCAAGCGGGTCTTCTTCGGGCGCGTAGGACAGGCCCAGCGCGACCACGCTGCGCGCTTCGGGCCACAACGATCGCGGGTGGCTGCGCTGCTCGCGCCGGTCGGCGAGCCATTCCATCTCGCCGTGCTGGCCAGCGGCGAGGAAGTCGGCCAGCCGGGTGCGGGCTTCAGGTCCAAGTTCGGCGGCGCAGAACCCGATCGCGTCGAAGCCGAGCGCCAGAGCTTTGTCGCGGATTTTCTCGCGCGTGCTAGCCGCGGCCACGGTAGGGGGGGACTCCCGGTTCGGGAATGAAGCAGCCTTCGGGCGGTGCGCCGGTCTGGTGGAACACGTCGATCGGCATCCCGCCGCGCGGATAGAAATAGGCGCCGATACGCAACCAGACCGGGTCCAGCAGCGAAACCAGCCGGTCGGCGATCATCATGGTGCAGGCTTCGTGAAAGCTGCCGTGATTGCGAAAGCTGCCCATGAACAGTTTCAGCGACTTGCTCTCGACAATCCACTGCTTCGGGATGTAGTCGATCACGATGATGGCAAAATCCGGCTGCCCGGTGATCGGGCACAGTGAAGTAAATTCCGGACAGGTGAAGCGGACGACGTAATTCCTTCCTTGCGCCGGCGCCTCGACGTGTTCCAGCACCGCCGTCTCTGGCGATGTCGGCGCCGCGGTTGCGTGCCCAAGTTGGGCCAGTCCGGCGTAGGGGTCTCCGCTCACGCATCCTCCTTCGCGGTCTGCCAGCCGGCCCGCACCCGAGCGGCGTGTTCCGCAAGATCGCCGGCGACGATCGCCCGCCGCAACCCGGCCATCAGGTCGTTGTAGTAGGTAAGGTTATGCCATGTCAGCAGCATCGGCCCCAGCATTTCATCGGCACGGAACAGATGATGCAGATAGGCGCGGCTATGGCGCGCGCAAGCCGGGCAGCGGCAGCCGGCATCGAGCGGGTCGGCATCGTCGGCGAAGCGTGCGTTGCGCAGGTTGAACACGCCGGTTGAGGTATAGGCGCGCGCGGTTCGTCCGGCCCGGGTCGGCATCACGCAGTCGAACATGTCGATGCCCCGCTGGACTGCACCGATCAGATCGTCTGGCGTGCCGACGCCCATCAGATAGCGTGCCTTGTCCGCGGGCAGGCAAGGCACGGTGTAGTCCAGCACCTCGAACATCGCGGCCTGGCCCTCGCCGACGGCCAGCCCGCCGACGGCATAGCCCTCGAACCCGATCGCCGTCAGCGCCTCCGCCGACCGTTGTCGCAGGTCCGGAAAAATGCTGCCCTGGACGATGCCGAACAGGCCGTACCCCGGCCGAGCCACGAACGCATCTCGGGATTCCGTTGCCCACCGCATCGATAGCTCCAACGACGCCTGCGCCTGCTCGAGGGTGGCGGGGAAGGGGGTGCACTCATCGAGCGCCATGGTGATGGTCGCATCCAGCTTGTTCTGGATCTCGATCGAGCCCCGCGGTGTCAGCCGGTGGGTCGAACCGTCGATATGCGACTGGAAGGTGACTCCACTCGCATCCATCTTTCGCAGCTTCGACAGCGACATGATCTGGAAGCCGCCGCTATCGGTCAGGATCGGCCCCGGCCAGTCCATGAACCTGTGCAGGCCGCCATGTTCGAACACGCGGTTCGCTCCCGGGCGGAGCATAAGGTGATACGTGTTGCCGAGCACGATGCGGGCCCCCGTCGCGCGCACCGCATCCGCGGTCATCGCCTTGACCGTGCCCGCCGTGCCGACCGGCATGAACACCGGCGTTTCAACGTCGCCGTGCGCGGTATGCAGGATGCCGGCTCGCGCCGCGCCGTCGGTCGCGACGGCCTGATAGGTCAGCATGGCGAAAGCAGCGAGCTGTCGCCGTAGGAATAGAACCGATAGCCGTGGGCGATCGCGTGCTCGTAGGCCGCTCGCATCCTGGCCGTGCCGGCAAAGGCGCAGACGAGCATGAACAGCGTCGAGCGCGGCAGGTGAAAATTGGTCATCAGCCGATCGACGGCGCGGAACACATGGCCGGGTTTTATGAAGATGCTGGTTTCCCCATTGAATTCCTTCACGCGTCCGTCACGCGATACCGAGGATTCCAACAGCCGCAACGAGGTCGTGCCGACAGCAATGACCCGGCCGCCAGCCGCACGCGCCGCGTTGATGGCGCCAGCGGCGGCCGGCGTGATCTCGCCTCGCTCGGAGTGGATGTGGTGGGTCTCGATGTCGTCGCGCACCGGCAGGAAAGTGCCGGCGCCGACATGTAGGGTGATCGTGGTGCGCCTGATGCCGCGTGCCTCCAGCGCGGCGAGCAGCGCCGGGGTGAAATGCAGCCCGGCGGTCGGCGCCGCAACGGCGCCGGCGTGCTCGGCGAAAACCGTCTGATAGTCTTCGGCATCTTCCAGAACCGGACCGTGCGGCCGTTCGATGTACGGTGGCAGCGCAAGCGCTCCGGACTGGGCCAGCGCCTGCGAGAACGCCTCACCCTCCCGGTTGAACGCCAACGCCACACCACCATCGGCATCGCGCTCCGTCACCACCGCGGAAAAATCGTCGGCGCCGTCGAATGCGAGCACGTCGCCGGCGCGCAGCCGCCGCGCGTTGCGGGCCAGCGCATGCCAGGTGCCGTCGGGCCGTGGCTGGTCGAGGGTGATGCCGATCCGTGCCCCGCCACGCCGTGCGGCAAGCTGCGCCGGTATCACTTTGGTATCGTTGGCTATCAGAATATCGCCCGGCATCAGCATCGCCGGCAGATCGCGCACCGCGCGGTCGGCCAGCCCATCATCGACCACCAGCATGCGCGCCGCATCACGCGGACGCATGGGGGAATGCGCGATCCGGTCGGCGGGGAGGATAAAGGAGAAATCGTTCAGCGCGGTTGGTAGCAAGAGACCTCAATCAGGTTGCCGTCCGGATCGCGGCAATAGACCGATCGCATCGGGCCCAGCGCGCCGATGCGTTCGACCGCGCCGGTCAACAGCATCACGCCGCAATCATGCAGGTGGGCGATCACGTCCTCGGTGCTGATCGCGGTCACGAAGCAGAGGTCGGCTGAGCCGGGCGCGTCGTTGGTTCCGGTGATCCACGCGTTGCGGTCGGTGCCGGCTGGCCGCACATTGATCTTTTGGCCGCCGAACTTCAGCGCGGTGCGGTTATCCTCGCCGAAATCCTCCCGCTCCATGCCGAGCACGCGCTGGTACCAGGACGCGGTGATCTCGACATCGGCGACGTTGAGCACGAGGTGATCCAGCCGATCGACGGTAAAGCGCATGGTTCAGCTCCCAATCATTCCAAGCCGGCATAGAAATCGTTGCCCTTGTCGTCGATAACGATAAAGGCAGGAAAATTCTCGACCTCGATGCGCCAGATCGCCTCCATACCAAGCTCGGCGTACTCCAGAACTTCGACTTTCCGGATGCAATCCTGCGCCAGCCGCGCGGCCGGGCCGCCGACACTGCCGAGATAGAAGCCGCCATGCGCCTTGCAGGCGTCCTTGACAGCCTTAGAGCGGTTGCCCTTAGCCAGCATGACCAGCGAACCGCCGGCGGCCTGGAACTCGGCCACGTAGCTGTCCATGCGTCCCGCCGTGGTCGGCCCGAAGCTGCCGGTCGCCATTCCGGTTGGCGTCTTGGCCGGCCCGGCATAGTAGACGGGGTGGTTCTTGAGGTATTCGGGCAGCGCCTCGCCGGCATCCAGCCGCTCCTTCAGCTTGGCATGGGCGATGTCGCGCGCCACAACCATCGTGCCAGTCAGCATCAGCCGCGTCTTGACCGGATACGACGATAGCTTCTCGCGAATTTCCGACATCGGCCGGTTGAGGTCGATCGCCACGCTATCGTCGCCCAGCTGGCTTTCGGTGGCTTCCGGCAGGTACTTGGCCGGATCGGTCTCCAGCTGCTCCAGGAAAACGCCGTCCGGCGTGATCTTAGCCTTGACCTGGCGATCGGCCGAGCACGACACGCCGATGCCGACCGGCAGGCTGGCGCCGTGGCGCGGCAGCCGGATCACCCGCACGTCATGGCAGAAATACTTGCCACCGAACTGCGCCCCGATCCCGTTCTCGCGTGAGAGCTTCAGCACCTGCTGTTCCATCTCGATATCGCGGAACGCGTGCCCCGACTTGCTGCCCGAGGTCGGCAGGTTATCGAGCCACTTGGTCGAGGCCAGTTTCACGGTTTTCAACGTCGTCTCGGCACTCGTGCCGCCGATCACGATCGCTAGGTGATACGGCGGACAGGCCGACGTGCCCAGCGTCTTCATCTTGGTACCAAGGTACGCCAGCAGCTTCTCCGGCGTCAGGATCGCGCGCGTCTCCTGGAACAGGAAGCTCTTGTTGGCCGAGCCGCCGCCCTTGGCCACGAACATCAGATGGAACTCGTCCGCATGGTGTTCGCCCGGCGCCGCGAGGATATCGAACTGCACCGGCAGGTTGTTGCCAGTGTTGACCTCCTGGAACATCGTCAAAGGCGCCATCTGCGAATATCGAAGGTTGGTCTCGGTATAGGTGCGGTGCACGCCCCAGCTCAGCGCCTCCTCCTCGTCACCCGAGACCCAGACGCGCTGGCCCTTCTTGCCGAAGACGATCGCGGTCCCGGTGTCCTGGCACATCGGCAGCACGCCGCCGGCCGAAATATTGGCGTTCTTAAGCAGGTCCAACGCCACGAACCGGTCGTTCGCCGATGCCTCCGCATCCTCCAAGATCGCGCGCAACGACGCCAGATGCGCCGGCCGCAACAGATGCGACACGTCGCGAAAAGCCTGGAAAGCCAGCTCGCTCAGCGCATCCGGCGTGATCCGGAGCACCGACCGGCCGTCGCAGACCGACGTGGAAACGCCCTCGATGGGAAGCTTCTTCCAGGCCGTGGTATCGGGCCCGAGCGGAAACATCGGCGCGTAGGCAAAACCCGAAGGGCGCTGCATCGGTGCGTTCACAGGGTTCCCCTCAGGCTCAAGATTTGGGTGGCGTGCGGCGGCGGAACGCATCCAGGCTGACGACCTGCGGCGCTTCCGGCTCGGCATCCGCCCCGGCGTCTTCCGCCAAGACGGTCAGCTTCGGGGCAGCATCGCCGGCACCAGCCGAAGCGACATCCTGAAAGGAGTCCTCGGCCGCGTTGGCCGCATCGTTCGGCGGTTGGAAGCGCAGCACGAACTGCACCGACGGATCGGCGAAGCCGCTCACCGCGGCCAACGGAATGACCAGCGTGGAGGACACCCCGTTGAACGACAGCACGACGCTGGCCAAGCCCTCGCCGACCGTCAGGTCGCGATACTGGTGCTGCAACACGATGGTCATCTCGTGCGGATACTGCGCCAACAGCCGGGCGGGGATGGCGACGCCGGGCCGGTTGG
>JANXRT010000352.1 GCA_025356735.1 Acetobacteraceae bacterium
GGTCGCTACCGCGAACGCCTCGACCTGATCCAGCCTGCCGCCGGCGGCAGGCACGCCGCCGGTCACCGCCGCGAGCGTCAGCGCCTGATCGTCGTAGAGCGTCGCGTCGGGAAACAGGTGAAGCAGTTCCTGCAAGGCGACCGCGGCGCCGCTGGAGAAGTTCGGCCAGGCCCGGTTGTGGATATGCGATAGCAGCACCGCGCCGCGGGCGGCCGCGGCCAGCAGGCAGGCAGCGACGTGGGGCTTGTCGTTGAAGAAATAGAAGGCGTCGTGGCAAAAGGCGAGATCGACATCGATGGCGAACGGCCAGGAAACATCGGCATCGAAGCACACCAGGTTGGGCGCCGGCCCGGCCACCCAGTGGCGCGCCACCCACAGCTTGGAGAACACGATGTCGCCGCCGACCGCGGCGATCCCGAGCCGGCCGATCTCGCGCAGGTAATGGCCAATGCCGCAGCCGAGCTCAAGAACGCTTCGCGGCTCGGTCCAATGGGCGTCAAGCAATCCCAATCCCGCGACGTAGGTCGGGTCGCTCCATCGGTGCGCGAAGTAGGTGCCGACGCGGCCGTAGCCGAGCAGGTCCATCGCCTGGCGCAAACCAAGCGTATCGCGTTGCGCGACCACCTGCCTGAGTTGCGCATCCGGCGGCGGCGGCTGATCCCACCAGCGATCGTTCTCGGCCAGCAGCAGACACAGCGCATCGGTCTGGCTGCCGGCATCGAGCGCCCGCACGGCTTCCGCCGCCAATGCCTCGGAGCCGGCACGAAGGTAGGCGATGCCATCGATCACCGGCCAGCGCTCCCTTCCGGCGGCCAGCGAGTGCGGCGTGTCGGCGAGAAGGGGGCGGCCGGACACCGGAGACAGATGGATCATCGGCCCAATCCGACGCCGCTCAGCACCCGGTCGTGAAAAGCCTTGACCGGGCCTGCATGGACCAGGCCGTAGCCGTCGAGCACGTCGGTCATGGTGGTGCCGGCGACCTTCAGATGCTGTTCGATCTCGAGCACCCGATCGAGCACGTCGGCGGCATGGAAGGCACGCGCCTCGGGCGTGCGGTCGCCGGCGATCGGCGCCAGTGCGGCGCGCATCGTATCGGCGAGGGCGGGCGGAAGCTGCGCCAGCGCCAAGCTTCGGAATGTTCCGACGATCGCGTCCAGCCTGTCGCCGAGCAGCATCTCGCCGGTGAACCCGCTATCGGGCATGGCCGCGTTGTGCAGATGGTGGCCGATGCCGGCCAGGAACACCACGACCGGATCGGCGGCGAATACCGGCGCCGCGACGACCCCGTAGATCGCGACCAGGATGCAGTGCTCGGCATGGTTTTCGGCCGGTTGCAGCATCAGCCGGGGCTGGCCCGGGCAGGTGACGCCGGCACGCGGCTGGTTGCAGAGCGCCGTGACGAAGGCCGGCGGTTCAACGGAGGGCCATCCGGGATCCATGAGCGCGGCCCGCAAATGCGCCGCGAGGCCAGGATCAAGGCCGCCCGCAACCTCGTCGAAGCCGCGCTGCAGGATGTCGGCGATTTCGCTCTCGGACAGGCCTGCGGCACGCAGCGTCCGCCGATCAAGGTCGCCAAGCCTCGCTGCCGCCAGGCCGCAGGCGACGACATGCGCCATCACCCGATCCGGCGGCATGCCTTGCACCAGTCCGGCCCATGCCGATACGAAAAGCCGTGTCGCGATCGAGGAACGGTGTCCGGCGGAAAATATGCGCTTCAGGTCGCCCA
This sequence comes from Acetobacteraceae bacterium, assembly GCA_025356735.1. Taxonomy (GTDB): domain Bacteria; phylum Pseudomonadota; class Alphaproteobacteria; order Acetobacterales; family Acetobacteraceae; genus PALSA-911. The sequence goes on from JANXRT010000352.1 coordinate 1,727, forward strand.
GTTCACGGAACAGCGCCAGGTGCGCCGGCGCCAGTGCCCCCTCGAGCACCGCGCCCGACACCGGACGATCACCCCTTCGCGTCAAGCCACCGATCGAGAGCGATCTGCTGCTCGGTGAAGGCATGGATCGGGCGCCCGCCGTTGGCCATCTGCGGCGCCTTGAAGAACAGGCCGAGCTGCTCCTGCACGCCGCCCTGGCCGCGGGCGCGAGCAAGGTCGAGCACGCGGGCGATCTCGATCACCAAAGGTGCGGCGAGGATGGAGTCCTTGCACAGGAAGTTCAGCTTGATCTGCATCTGCTGGCCAAGAAACCCGGAGATGTCGATGTTGTCCCAGGCCTCCTTGTCGTCGCCGCGCGGGCGGTAGTAGTGGATCTGGATGATGTGGTCCTCGACCGGATAGCCCAGCATCTCGTCCAGCACGCTTTTCTTGGTCGCGACCTTGGAGGCCAGCGACTTCGGGTCGTCCAGAGCCTTGCCGTCGCTGTTGCCGAGGATGTTGGTCGAGAACCAGCCATCGACATGCAGTGCGCGGGCCCGCAGCGCCGGGGCGATCACGGTCTTCATGAAGGTCTGCCCGGTCTTGCCGTCCTTGCCGCCGATCGGCACGTTGCGCTGCTTGGCCAATGCGGCGAGCGGAGCCGCGTCCGCCGCGACGCTCGGCGTGAAGTTGGCATAGGGCGTGTCGCTGGCGATCGCCGCATAGGCGTAAAGCATCGCCGGGCTGATCGCCGGATCGTTTGCATCGAGCCCGCGCTCGAACGCGTCGATCGACTTGAAGCACGCCGCGGTAAGGTCGGGCAGGCGCTCGGTCGAGGCCAGGTTGATCATCACCAGCCGATCGAGGTCACGGGTGCGCCGCATGTCCTCCATGTCGGCCTGGATGGTCTGGACCGCCTCGCGGTGGCCGGAAGTCGCCACCTTGTGCGCGCCGTCGATGTTGGCGCAGAAATCGACGCTGCCGACCGCCGGGCGGGGCCGCATACTTCGCAGCGTCGAGGCGCCGTTGGAGAGTTCCTTGTCGCCGATGACGCGATGGCGCAGCGCCGCCGCGTCGCAATTGTCGCTGCTCAGGTCCCACCCGTCGAACGAGATGGACCGATAGGATGCCATGCCGCTGACGTCGTAGTCCGCCAGCGGCAGCCCGCTCAGGCCGTTGGAGCCGGCCTTGATCATCTCGATACCGGCGATGGCGGTAGTGGCCACCGCTCCGCCCATGCCGATAAAGGCAACTCCAAGCTTACTCTCAGACATCTCGTCCCTCATTGGTAAGGCGACTATCGCGCCGGTTCGAACATCCAGATCGCGCATCCAATTTACATGGCGAAGGACGGAACATCAGAAACGTGTGCAAATGGCCGGTGGGGCACACGAGGTGAAAGCAAGACAATTTGGCTACATCTCATCTCAACGGCTTAGGCAACGGTATGTTGCACGTCGTTCGGCGTTTTTTTAGAGCCTTCGCCGTTTCGTGCGTTCACGGTCTTTTGATCGGCGCCTGCAACAAGCTAGCGCCTCGACCTCGCAGTGCGGATCGGCTTCTATCGGTGGGGCACCGGAACGTCAACCGCCTTGGCTCGGGTTAGGAAACACCATGAACAAATGCAGCCTGCTTGCCGTGATCGTCGGCGCGATGCTGCTTTGGGCAGTCGGTGCCGACGCGCAATCCACAGATGGACGGTCCATGCCGCACGTCAAGATCGGCGTGCTGACCGACATGGGCTCGGTGTTCTCCGATTTCGCCGGCACCGGCTCGGTCATCGCCGCACGCATGGCGGTGCAGGATTCCGGCCTGGCGGATAAGGTTGAGCTTATCTCCGCCGACCATCAGAACAAGCCGGATGTCGGCGCCGGCATCGCGCGCGCCTGGTTCGAGCAGCAGAACGTCGATGCCATCTTCGACGTGCCGACCTCCTCGGTCGCGCTGGCGGTCAACACCATCGCCGGCCAAAGCAAGAAGCTGGTGTTCTTCAGCACCGCGATCATCGACCGCCTTACCGAGGAGGACTGCAACGGCTATGCGCTGGCCTGGACCTGGAACATCTGGTCGGTCGCGCGCAGCGCCGCGGTGTCGCAGATGCAGCGCGGCTACAAGACCTGGTTCGTCATCGCCCAGGACTACGCCGCCGGCCACGCGCTGGAGCAGACCGCCCGCCAGGTCGTCACCGCCGGCGGCGGCACCGTCGTCGGCAGCACCTTCC
>JANXRT010000388.1 GCA_025356735.1 Acetobacteraceae bacterium
AGCTGATCATCGACAGCATCAACGTGCTGGATCGGCCGGTGATCGTCGCTTACCTGATGATCATCTGCCTGTTGTTCATCGGGATTAACCTGGTCGTTGATCTGGCTTATACAGCGTTGGATCCTCGGGTGCGTTTGGAGAGCCGGGAGTGAGCAAGGATGGGGCGCTGCCCCATACCCCGCCAGGGATAGCGTCCCTGGACCCGCCTGGCTGAAGGGATGCGCTCCCGGGCGCTCCCCGGGCGGGGTCCAGGGGCGGAGCCCTTGGCCTTTTCGCTTCTAGTCGATTGGCTGTCCTTGGCTTGGCTTTGCTTGTGGCAATCGCCGCCCTGGCCCTGTTCGCCCCCTGGATCGCGCCGCAGAACCCCTACGACCTGGCGCAGCTCGACATCATGAACGGGCGCTTGCCGCCGAGCGCCGAGTTCTGGCTCGGCACCGACGACCAGGGGCGCGACATGCTGTCGGGCATCCTCTACGGCCTGCGCATTTCGCTCGGCGTCGGCGTCGGCTCGGCGGTCATCGCCGGCATCATCGGCTCGGCGCTTGGCTTGGTCGCGGCCTATGCCGGCGGCCGGACCGAGGCCGTGGTGATGCGGCTGGTCGATTTGCAGCTGTCGTTTCCGGCGATCCTGGTGGCGCTGATGATCCTGGCGTTCCTCGGCAAGGGCGTCGGCAACGTCATGCTGGCGCTGGTCATCGTTGAATGGGCGCGGTATGCGCGCACCGCTCGCGGCGCCGCCCTGGTGGAACGCCGGCGCGAGTATGTCGAGGCGGCGGAGTGCCTGGCGCTGCCGCGCTGGCGGGTGATGCTGTTCCACCTGCTGCCCAACTGCCTGCCGCCGCTGATCGTCATCGGCACCATCCAGATCGCGCGCGCCATCACGCTGGAGGCGACGCTGTCGTTCCTGGGTCTGGGCGTGCCGATCACCGAGCCGTCGCTCGGGCTGCTGATCGCCAACGGCTACCAGTACATGCTGTCGGGCAAGTACTGGATCAGCGTCTATCCCGGCATCGCGCTGCTGATCACCATCGTCGCCATCAACCTGGTCGGCGACCAGCTTCGCGACGTGCTCAATCCGCGGCTGCAACGATGAGCGACGCGACGATCGAGCTTCGCAACCTGCGCACCTATTTCCCAATTCGCGGCGGCGTGGTGCGGGCGGTGGACGACGTTTCGTTTTCCGTGAAGCGGGGAAAGGTGCTCGGCCTGGTCGGCGAGTCCGGGTCGGGCAAGTCCGTGACGGGCTTCTCGATCGTCAGGCTGGTCGATCCGCCGGGGCAGATCGCCGGCGGATCGATCCTGTTCCAGGGACACGACCTGGCACGCCTGTCGGAGGCGGAGATGCGTGGCCTTCGCGGCAGCCGGATCGCGATGATCTTCCAGGACCCGATGATGACGCTGAACCCGGTGCTGCGGATCGACACGCAGATGATCGAAACGGTGCTGGCGCATGACCGGGTAAGCCATGCCGAGGCGCGGGCGCGCTGCCGCGATGCGCTGGGCCAGGTTGGCATCGCCAGCCCGGAGGAGCGTCTGCGCGCCTATCCGCACCAGTTCTCGGGCGGCATGCGCCAGCGCGTGGCGATCGCCATCTCGATGCTGCACCGGCCCGACCTGATCATCGCCGACGAGCCGACCACGGCGCTGGATGTGACGATCCAGGCGCAGATACTCTTTGAAGTACAGAAGCTGGTTGCCACGTTCGGCACCGCGTTGATCTGGATCACCCACGATCTGTCCGTCGTCGCGGGATTGGCCGACGACATCGCGGTGATGTACGCGGGCCGCATCGTTGAGGCGGGGGCGGTCGGCGACGTGCTGAACAATCCCGCGCATCCGTACACGCACGGGCTGCTCGCCAGCGTGCCGGGCCGCAATCGGCGCGGCACGCGGCTGCGCCAAATACCGGGCATGACGCCATCGCTGCTCGATCCAGAGCCGGGCTGCGCCTTTCGAACCCGCTGCTTTCGGGCGGACCCGATGTGCTCGGCCGATCCACCGGTCATCCAACCGGCGGCTGGCCGGACCGCGCGATGCTTTTTTCCCATCCAGGATGTCGTGGCGTGAGCGCGATGATCGAATTGCGCGGCGTCTCCCGGCATTTCGGGCCGACGCCGGACATCGCCGCCCGGCTGACGGCGCGCGCCTTCGCGGCGATTGGAAAACCGGCGCGCGACACCACGGTGCGCGCGATCGATGCGGTCGATCTGACCATCGCGCGCGGCGAGGTCGTCGGGGTGGTCGGCGAATCCGGCTGCGGCAAGTCCACGCTTGGGCGGATCGCCGCCGGCATCCTGGCGCCGACCGCGGGCACGGTGCTGTGGCAGGGCCGCGATATCGTCATGCTGTCAGCCGGCGAAACCCGCGCGGCGCGGCTGCGAACACAGATGATCTTCCAGAACCCCTATGCCAGCCTGAACCCGCGCCTGCGCATCGAGACCATCGTCGGCGAGGCGCCCCGCGTGCACGGCCTGATCCCGCCCGGCGGTTTCTCCGATTACGTCGATGCGCAGTTGCGCCGCGCCGGGCTGGACCCCGCCTATAAGCGGCGCTACCCGCACCAGTTCTCCGGCGGCCAGCGCCAGCGCATCGGCATCGCGCGCGCGCTGGCGGTGCGGCCCGATATCCTTGTCTGCGACGAGGCGGTGGCGGCGCTGGATGTCTCGATCCAGGCGCAAATCATCAACCTGTTCATGGATCTGCGCGAGGAACTCGGCCTTACCTATTTGTTCATCAGCCACGACCTCGGCATCGTCGAGCACATCGCCGACCGGGTGGTGATCTTGTATCTCGGCCGCGTCGTCGAGGAGGCGGGATGCGAGGAAATCTTTGCCCGGGCCAACCATCCCTACACGCGCGCGCTGCTGGCCGAGGTGCCGCGGATCGCCGGCGGGAAGAAGGCTTTCGCGGGGATCAAGGGTGAAATCCCCAGCCCGATCGATCCGCCGTCCGGCTGCCACTTCCACCCGCGCTGCCCGCACGCGTTGCGACGGTGCGCCTTCGAGATTCCGACGTTGCGGGAGATCGCGCCCGGCCATCGCAGCGCCTGTCACCTCAACTCGTGACCGGGTTCCGGCTCAACCCGGCGCACCGGCTTTGGCGGATGCTGCCGGCGCATCGCCGCCGCCGTCTGGTTTCCTCCGTTACCGTATTCGTGGCGCCGGTGCCCGACCGGCGAGCTCCGCGTATCCCGGCACCGGGGCTGGTGGTGGTCGGCGAGCTTTCGCGGGCCTCCGGTCTGGGTGAGGCGGCGCGGCTGAGCCTGGCGGCGCTGCCGTTCCTCGGAGTTCCAGCCTACAGCATCGACACCTCCGGCCTGCTGCCAGGTGGCGGCGTGCTGGAAAAACCCGGGGAAATACCGGCTGGCGTGCCGTTGCTGCTGCACGTCAATCCGGCGCTGCTCGCCTACACGCTGCTGCGGCTGCCACGTGCCCTGTTGCGCGGCCGACTGGTGACCGCGGAGTGGGCTTGGGAGCTGCCGAAGGTGCCGGACGACTGGCAAACGGCGACGCGGTTCGTGCACCGGCTGTGGGCGCCATCGCAGTTTTCCGCCGCAGCGCTGGAGCCGCTGCTGCCCGGCCGCGTCCAGGCCGTGCCGCACCCGTTAGCGATCTCGCCGCCGAAACCATCCAACCTGGCCCGCGCCGATTTCGGGCTGGATGCGGACGCAGTCGTGGTGCTGGTGTCGTTCAACCTGGCTTCCTCGTTGGTACGCAAAAATCCGCTTGGCGCGATCGCGGCGTTTCGAAGCGCGTTCGGCGATCGGGCGGATCGGCAGCTGGTGCTGAAGATCGGAAACCCCGAGCATTGGCCCAAGGATTTCGCCGTGGTCCAGGCCGCCTGCGCAGGCGTGAAGAACATCCGCATCATCGTTGAGGAATTTTCGGCGGCCGATGCCCACGCGTTGACCGCTTGCGCCGACATCGTGCTGTCGTTGCATCGCAGCGAGGGCTTTGGACTTGTGCCGGCGGAGGCGATGCTGATGGGTGTGCCGGTGATCGCCACCGGCTGGTCCGGCAACATGGATTTCATGGACCCGAACAGCGCCGTGCTGATCGGCTACACGCTGATCCCGGCGCGCGACCCGCGCGGCATCTATGAGGTTTCCGGCGCGATGTGGGCGGAACCGGATCATGCGCAGGCGGTGGCGGCGTTGCAGCGTCTGGCCGGAGACGCCGGATCAAGGCGGACGATCGGCGCCGCCGGGCGCGCCGCGGCAACGGGGCGCCTGGGCATCGAGCCGATGCGGAGGGCTCTGGCCGAACTCGGCATCGTTACATGAGGCTTGGGGTGTGAGGCTGCTGGTCTGGCAATGGGGACGCCGCGGTGCCGGACCCAAGTTCGCGGTCGAGCTCGCCACCGCGCTGTGCCGGCTTCCGGGCGTCGAATGCACGCTGTCGCTGTCGTCGGGCGCGGAGATCCTGAGCGGTCCGCGGCCGCCTCGCTGCGACCTGCCGGTCGTTACTTACAGCGGGATTTTTGAACTCGCGATGCGCGTCCTGACGGCGCCGGCCATCGTCGCCGGACTGGTTCGCCGGCTGCGCCCGTTGCGGCTGGATGTCGCGATCTGCGCCATGCCGGGGCCGCTCGACATGCTGCTCGTCGTCGCCCTGCGGCGGCTTGGCGCGAAGATCCTGGTGATCGTGCACGATGCCGACGCGCATCCCGGCGATGGCGTGCCGGGGCTGATGTGGTTGCAGCGGCGGCTGGCGCGGATGTCGGACGGCCTTGTCACGCTGAGCCAGGCGACCGCGGCGCGGCTGCGCCAGCAGGGATTGCCCCGCGGCGGCCGGCCGATCCTCGTGCTCAGCCACCCGCCGTTCCATTTTGGCCCGGTGCCGGCGCCGCCGTTCCGGCATGGCGGCGGCGCAAGGCTGCTGTTTTTCGGCCGGCTGCTCGCCTACAAGGGCCTCGATCTGCTGGCCGGGGCGTGGCCGCTTCTGGATGCTGCCTCCAGCGCCGAAATCCGCGTCGTCGGACAAGGGCCGGAGGATGAGGCTCTAGCGACATTGCGGACGCTGCCCGGCGTCACGGTGGAGAACCGCTGGGTAGCGGAGGATGAGATC
>JANXRT010000395.1 GCA_025356735.1 Acetobacteraceae bacterium
GACCTGGGCCGGTCGATCGGACTTTACCGCGCGACGATCGACGAGATGCTGACGGGCGAACGCGAGCATCCGGTCGACAGCCTGCTGATCGTCGAGTTCCACGGCGATGAGGAAGCACCGCTGCTGCGCAAGCTGGCTGAACTCGAAACCATGATGGCCGATCTGGGCCACGCGGGCGCCGTCGTGCGCGCGACGGACGGACCGTTCCAGGCCGCGATCGCCACGGTGCGCGAGGCCGGGCTGAACATCATGATGTCGATGAAAGGCGACGCCAAGCCGGTGTCGTTCATCGAGGACACCGCGGTCGATCTCGACGATCTGGCGGACTACACGGAGGGCCTCAACGAGGTGTTCGAGCGGAGCGGAGCGCGCGGCACCTGGTACGCGCACGCCTCGGTCGGCTGCCTGCATGTCCGCCCGGTGCTGAACATGAAGGACCCGCGCGACATCGGAAAGATGCGCGACATAGCGGAAGAATGTTTCTCCCTTGTCCACGCTTACCGCGGATCGCACAGCGGCGAGCATGGCGACGGCATCGTGCGCAGCGAATTCCACGAAAAGATGTTCGGCGCGCGCATCGTTGCCGCCTTCGAGGCGGTGAAGGACGCGTTCGACCCTGGCGCGATGCTCAACCCCGGCCGCATCGTCCGCGCGCCGAGGATGGACGACCGGAGCCTGTTCCGCTACGCGCCCGGCTACCAGGCGGTCGCCGACTTCAAGCCGGCGCTGGACTGGTCGGACCATCCCGGCGCGCTCGGCGGGATGCTGGGCGCGGTCGAGATGTGCAACAACAACGGCGCCTGCCGCAGCTTCGACGCCGGCGTGATGTGCCCCTCGTACCGCACGACGCGCGACGAGCAGCACGTGACGCGCGGCCGCGCCAACACGCTGCGGCTGGCGCTGACGGGCCAGCTCGGCGCCGACGCGATGGCCTCCGACGAGGTCGCCGACGCCATGGCGCTGTGCGTGTCGTGCAAGGCGTGCCGGCGCGAATGCCCGACCGGCGTCGACATGGCCAAGATGAAGGTCGAAGTGCTGGCGGCGCGCGCCAGGCACCACGGCGTGCGGCTGCGCGAGCGGCTGGTGGCCGAGCTGCCGCGCTACGCACGCTATGCTTCCGCCCTGGCGCCGGCGGCCAATGCTCGAAACTCCTTCTCGCCGCTGCGGGCCCTGTCCGAGCGCTGGATCGGCCTCTCCGCGCAACGCGACCTGCCGGCCTGGCGGCGCGACTGGTTCCGCGATCGCGAGGCCGATATCCTGGCGCCGAAAGACGTGTTCCTGCTGGCCGATACCTTCAACCGGTATTTCGAGCCCGAGAACCTGCGCGCCGCGGTGCGCGTGCTGGCGGCGGCGGGCTATCACGCCGTCATGCCGAACGCCGGCGGCCGGCCGCTCTGTTGCGGGCGCACCTACCTCGCCGCCGGCATGGTCGATCGCGCCCGGGCCGAGGCCGCCCGCACCTTGCGCGCGTTGGAAGGTGATTTGCCGGTGATCGGGCTGGAGCCTTCGTGCCTGTTGACCCTGCGCGACGAATTCCGGTCCATGCTGCCCGGCCCCGCCGCGGCCGACCTCGCCTCCCGGGCGATGCTGCTGTCGGAATTCCTCGCCCGCGAAAAGCCGGCCCTGGATCTGAAGCCGCTCCCCGGCACGGCGCACATTCATGGCCATTGCCACCAAAAGGCATTCTCCGCCTTTGCCCCGGCGGTGGCGATGCTGGAAGCCGTGCCCGATTTGCGCGTGCGACCGATAGAAAGCTCGTGCTGCGGCATGGCCGGCGCGTTCGGCTACCAGGCCGAAAGCCAGGCCGCATCCCGCGCCATGGCAGAGCGCGACCTGATACCGGCCGTGAACGCGGCCGCCATCGGGGACATGATCGTTGCCGACGGAACGTCCTGCCGGCACCAGATTTTTGACCTGACCGGCCGCCGCGCGCTGCATTCTGTGCAGGTGCTGGATCGCGCGCTCGCGGCTACCACGCCATCTGGGTGATTTCCATCACCACGCCATCTGGGTGATCAACGCGTCCTTGCGCCGCGGGCCAAGCCGCTGCGGCGAAATCCATTCCGTGACCGGCATGAAGCGCGGCGCCAGGAACTGGTAGCTGCGCGAGAGCAACCCGGACAGGCTCTCGTTGCTGCCGGGCACGGCCGCGTCCCACTCGGACAGCACGGCCTCCCAGGCGCGCTGGCTGCGATACAGCCAGTCACGGTTGGACCGGATGAAGGTGCGCTGGCTCTCCAGGTTGCGCAAAGCCGGCATGATCTCGCCGGTCTGCCCCTCCAGCTCGTCGAAGCGCCTGGCGACCTGGCGCAACGCGATGCCGGTCAGCCGGTTGACCTGGGTGAGCTGCTCGAGATGCGCCGCGTCGCAGCTTTTCGTCCGCGCCAGCCGATCGAGCTTGGCGGCCATGCGTTGGATGCGGCGCAGCAGCCGATGGCGCAGCGCCTCGATGAACGCAAGCTCGCCGGCCAGGTCCTCGACACGGTCCACGACATCCTGGCGACCGGGCAACTCCAGCGTGCGGGCGGCGCGGTCCATTGCCTGCTGCACCAGCTGGCGCTGGGCGGCGCCGCTTCCCGCCCGACCGCGGCCCTCGTTGTCGGGCGCCTCATGCGCCACCGCCGACGGGTCCATGCCGAACCAGGCGACCAGCTGCGCGTGCAGCCGGGCGGCGACGATGCCGAGATGCTCGGCGTCCGGCGCCCAGCTCGCCTCGCCGGTCAGCACCTCGGGCGGCAGCCTGTCACCGAGCCGCAGGCAGGTGACGTAGTCGAGCGATCCGGCAATCAAGCCCAGCATCCTGCCATCGTCGGAGGCGTCGTCGATGGCGAATTCGAGTTGCAGCGAGCGCAGCGGAACCGAGGCCTCGCGCTCGCCCAGCAGCACCACCATCACCGGCGCCCCATCGGTCGCGGAACGGCGGAACACCGGCTCGCCGGTCATGGTGAAGACGCGATGCGCCAGCGCGCAGACACTTGGCAGGTTTTTGTCCTCCCCCGCCTCGGGCGGCTCGGAAAGCGGATCGGCGACGGCGACGGTCGGCATGATCGGCCACGCATTCGGTAGTTGCGGCACCATCTCGGCCGAGGAGCCTGAAGGAATTGCTAACCGGATTGACGATTTTCGGGATTACGCCCGAAAGCCGGACCGCTTCTTACCGAAAGCCGGGCAGATCAGGCGGCTGTTCCTCAAACGGGCGTTCCATCGACATAGGGTTTCAGCGCGGCGAGCACCGTGGCGGCGACCGGCGTCGGCACGTCCCGTTCCCGGCCAAGCTCCACCACCCGGCCAGCGAGCCACGGCAGCTCGATGCGGTTGCCGCGAACCAGATCGACCGCCATCGACGCCATGGTGGCCGGCGGCGCCGCGCCGATGCCGGCCATCCGCCTGGCAACGAAGTTGTCTTCGAAGCGGATGCCCTCGGCGCGGCCGACCGCCACGACCTCATGCTGAATCGCCTCCATCAGCCACATCACGTCCGGATCATTTCGAAGTCGTCCTATCGGCAGCCGGGTGATGGCGGTAAGGCTGCTCATGGCGACAAGGAAGACAAATTTCTCCCACAGCGCGGTGCGGATGTCGGTGGTCAGGTCAACGTCGAAGTTGGCCTTCTGACAGGTGGCCAGGAAGCGTTCCGCCCGTGCGCTGCTTCTGCCGTCCAGCTCGCCGAAGATCATCCGCTGCATGGTGCCGGTCTGACGGATCACGCCGGGCTCGACGATCGCCGCACTGATCTGGGCGACGCCGCCCATCACCGCGCCGGCGCCGAGGATCGGCACCAGCCGGTCGGCGGCGTCGATACCGTTCTGCAGCGGGATGACCGCGGTGTCGGCGCCGATCAACGGCTGGATCGCATGGCCGGCACTCTCGACATCCCACAACTTGACGCAGAACAGCACGATGTCGACGGTGCCGATGGTGGACGGGTCGTCGGTCGCCTGGGTCGGCACGATATGACGCTCGTCGCGTCCGCCGGTGACGCGCAGGCCGGTCGCCCGCATCGCCGCCAGATGCGCGCCGCGGGCGACGAAGGTCACGTCCGCGCCCGCCTTCGCCAACGCCGCGCCGAACCCACCGCCAACCCCGCCGGCGCCGATAACCGCGATCCGCATCTGTTTTCCCCTGTTTGTCGGCTTCAGCCTAGCCGCGCCGGCGCCGCGCCGCCATGACCCCGGCGGCTCTCACCAAGGCCTGTTATTTATCGGCCGCATGCCCTATTTCCGGGACATGGCGCAACGCGAGACATCGGAGTCGCATTCGCGGGCACGGGCGTGGCTGAGGGCCCAGGCGCGGCTCGGACGGGCCGGCTCGCTGCCCATCTTCACCTACGGGCTGGCCGGCACCCTGCTTGCTGTGGCGCAGGCGATGAGCGTCGCGTTGGTGCTCGACCGGGCGCTGCGTGGCGATGCCCCGGGCCTGCCGATCTTCCCGCTGGCGCTGTTCGCCCTGTTCGGCGTGCTGCGCGCCGGCTGCATGGTCCTGGCCGACCGTGCGGCGTTCGACGCCGGCGCCACCGCCCGACGACGCCTTCGCCACGATGCCATGTCGCGGCTGCTCAATCGTGGGCCGGCGGCGTTGCGGAAAAACCATTCGGCCGACCTGGCCGGCATCGTTGTCGATCGGATCGAGGCGCTGGACGGCTTCTTCTCCCGCTACACGCCTGCCACCCTGCTGGCGATCGCGGGACCGGTGCTGATCGCGTTCGCGGTGGCGCTGGTCGATCCTGTCGCGGCCCTCATCCTCGCGGGCTCCGGGCTGCTGGTTCCGATCGCCATGGCGGCCTCCGGCATCGGCGCGGCGGCCGCCACGCGCGGCCAGTTCGTCGCCATGTCGCGGCTGCAGGCGCGGTTTCTCGACCGCATCCGCGGCATCGCCACGATCGTGCTCTACAACCGCGCCGAGGACGAGGCGCGCGCCCTTGCCGCCAGCGCCGACGAGCTTCGGGTGCGCACCATGCGGGTGCTGCGGGTGGCGTTCCTGTCCTCCGCCGCGCTCGACCTCACGATGGCGTTTTCCCTCGTCATGCTGGCGCTGCGCTTCGGTATTTCCGTCCTTGACCATCGGTTAGCCAATCCCGCCATCGCAATCTTCGTGCTGTTGGTAGTGCCGGAATTCTTCGCCCCGATCCGTGCCTTTTCCGCGGCCTACCAGGACCGCCTGCACGCAACCGCCGCCGCGGAAGCGCTGGCCGGTCTGCCGGAGCCCGAGCCCCTGCCCGCGCCGGCCGGGCCGATACGCGACGTCTCCGCCCGGGCCTTGGCGATCGCCTTCGAGGATGTCTGCCTGACCTGGGACCCGGCGCGCGGCCGGGCACTCGACCATCTCAGCTTTCGCGTAGCACCCGGCGAGACCGTGGTGCTGGCCGGCCCGTCCGGCGCCGGCAAATCCAGCATCCTCGAGATCCTGCTCGGCTTCGTGCGTCCCGACAGCGGTCGCGTCACCATCAACGGCGCCGACATCGCTGATATCGTGCCCCATGCGCTGTCGGGCCTGACGGCCTGGGTTGGCCAGCGGCCGATGCTGTTCGCCGCCTCGATCCGCGACAACATCCAGTTCGCCCGGCCCGACGCCACCGACGCCGAGATCGCCACCGCCGCCCGGCTGGCGCGGGTCGAGGATTTCGCCGCCGACCTGCCTGCCGGCCTCGACACGCCGATCGGAGAGGGCGGCTTCGGCCTGTCCGGCGGCCAGGCGCAGCGCGTCGCGATCGCTCGCGCCTTCCTCAAGAACGCGGCGCTGCTGCTGCTCGACGAGCCGACCGCGCATCTCGATCCCTCGACCGAGCAGGAGGTGCTGGACAGCCTGCGCCGGCTGGCGATCGGGCGCACCGTCGTCATCGCCAGCCATGCCGCCGCGGCGCACGCCTTCGCCGGCCGCCGGCTGGATATCCGCGACGGCCGGATGGTTTCCGTCCACGTGCGGGGCGTCGCCTGATGACTGATGTTTTCCGCATCCTGTCGCTGTGGCGCGGCCGCGCCGGCTGGCTGGTCGCCGGCGCCATGCTGTCGATCGCGGCCCTGGCCACCGCGCTGGGGCTGATGACGCTGTCCGGGGTGACAATCGCCGCCGCTCTGGTCAGCGGCACCCTCGGCGCACCGGTGGCGCTGCGCGCGCTGGGCTCGGCCCGGGTGCTGCTGCGCTATTTCGAGCGGCTGACCACCCATGGCGGCATGTTCCGTGCCCTGGCCGACGTGCGGGCCTGGTTCTTCCGCGGCCTCGCGCGCGGTTCGGCCGGCGGGTTGGGCTTCCGCCGCGCCGGCGATCTGCTTTCTCGACTTGTCGGCGACGTCGAGGCGCTGGACGGGCTCTATCTGCGCATCCTGCTGCCGGCGATTGGCGCCGCGTTCCTGCTACCGGCGCTGGTGCTGCTGATCCTGCCGGCCAACCCGCCGTTGGCGCTGGCGGTCGGCACCCTGTTCGCATTCGCAGCCTTTGCCCTGCCCTGGTTGCTGGCGCGCCGGACGCTCGCTGCCGGCCACGGCCTGGCCGAGGCCTTCTCCGATTTGCGCATCGCCGCGATCGACGCCCTGACCGGCCTGCGCGAGGTCCGCGCCTTCGCGGCCGAAAGCCGTATGCTCGGCACCATCCAGGCGCGCGAGGACGTCCTGCTGGCGGCCCAGCGCGTCCAGGCCAGGCGGCTCGCGTGGGCCGGCGCCGGCGCCTTGCTGTGCGGCCAAGCGGCGTTGCTCTGCGTCCTGATCGCCGCCGGAACCAATCCGCTGGTGGCGATGGCCGGGGCGTTCCTGATCCTCGCCGCCTTCGAGTCGGTCGCCGGGCTGCCGCGCGCCGGCGCGCTGGCGGGCCATGCCGCCGCCGCCGGCGGCCGGGTGCTGGCGGCCGCCAAC
>JANXRT010000403.1 GCA_025356735.1 Acetobacteraceae bacterium
TGCGCAAGCTCACGATGGTCGCCGACACGTCTGAGTCGCCGGTCGCGCTGGACGCCGCGGCCGAGATCGCCGGCACCGCGTTGACCCTTAAGGCGACCGGCGGATCGTTGTCGTCACTCACCGGCGGCGCGGAAAAGCCGTTCCCGATCGACATGACGGCAACGGCTCAGGGTGCCACGATATCCCTGAAGGGCGTCGTTGCCGATATCGGCAGGATGTCCGGCGCCGACCTGACGCTGGCAGCCTCAGTGCCAGACCTCGCGGCCTTGTCCGCCGTGGCCGGCGCAAACCTGCCAGGCTTTCGAAACCTTACCCTGCAATCGCGGGTCACCAGCTCGCCATCTTCTGTAGCGCTTGCCGGCCTCAAGCTTGCGATGCCGGAGACGGACATCGACGGTGACGTCGCCCTGACGCTCACGCCGCGTGTTTCAATCCGTGGCAAACTGCATGCCGGAAAGATAGACGTCGACGCGTTGCAGGCAGCATCCACCCATGCGGGAACCACAGCTCCATCCAGCGCGCCAGCACCCGCCGCGGCGCCGGTGACAGCGCCGCCTCGGCAAAAAATATTCTCCGACGCGGAATTGCCGTTGGGCGCGCTGTTGGCGCTCGACGCCGACCTCAACCTAGCCATCGACCAGTGGCTCAAGGGCGGTATGGTCCTGCGCGACATCGTCGGCCATCTCACGCTTCAGGCTGGCAAGCTGCGGCTAGATCCCTTCGTCCTGACCGCGCCTGGCGGCGTCATCCACCTCGCGCTGAACCTCGATGCCGGAGCCAACCCGCCGCCGCTCGGCCTGGTGCTGCGCGCGCCGTCCCTGGCCATGCAGCCGTTGCTGACCGCGATGCACCTGCCGGCCTTCGCCCAGGGACAGATGGAGATGCTAGCCGACTTTCATGGCGCCGGCCGGTCGCCGCATGCCATCGCCGTAACCCTGAATGGCAATCTTGGGCTCGCCAGCGAGAATGCCCGCATCGATCCGGCGCAACTCGGCGAGCTGCTGCACCAGAAGGAACTTCTGCAACTCGGCGGAACCCTGACCGCGATGCGCTGCCTGGCGGTGCGAACCGAGGCCCGCAACGGTGTCGCCGATGTCACGACGTTGCTGCTCGATACCGTGCCGCTGCGCCTGACCGGCGGCGGCGCGGTCAATCTTGGCGCTGAGACCCTGGCCCTCCGGCTGCTGACTACCGCGCGCCTGGGCGGCACCGGGGTGGTAGCACCGGTCGAGGTCGGCGGCACTCTGCTGGCTCCAAGTTTCGGCGTCGGCAAGATGGAGGCGCTGGCGGCCGCGGCGCAGGTCCTGGGCCAAACCGGGGTCGCGCGCAACAACCCGCAATTCGGCCTGATCATCGGCCAGCTCGGGCTTGACCGTCTGGTTCCCGGCACCGGCAAGCCAGAAGAAACCTGCGAGCGCGCCTTGGCGCTTGCCCGCGGCACCACGCCGCCCGCCGTCACCGCGCCGGCAGCGCCGGCTTCATCGACGCCCTCCGCTGCTGCGCCGAAGACCGGAGAAAAAACCCCGAAGCCCGCGGACATCCTGCGCCAGTTGCTGCGTTGACGGGCATGAAGCGCTTTTGGGAAAAAGCAGAAATCTTGGCGGTCGGAGACGGCTATGCCGTGCTGCTCGACGGCAAGCCGATCCAGTTGCCGGGGCAGGCTAAGGGGCGTGCCGCGCTGCGCATTCCCGGCGCTGCGCTGGCGCAGGCGGTTGCCGCCGAATGGCAGGCGGCGGGGCGCGACAACGGCGGCGAGATGAGTTTTTCGGATACGCCGCTGACCCGGCTGGTCGGCACCGCGCAGGACCGTATTTCTGGCGATCCGGAACCGGTGATCGATGCCCTGGCGCAGTACGGCGAGAGCGACGTGCTGTGCTACCGCGCGGAACGGCCCGTCGCGCTGGCAGAGCGCCAGGCGGAAAGGTGGCAACCTTGGCTGGACTGGGCCGCCCTGACCCTAGACGTGCCGTTGCGCGTGACAGCCGGCATCGTGCATGTGGCGCAGCCGGAAACCAGCTTGCGTGCCCTGCGTGCCGCAGTCGCGCGGTTTGATCCAGTCACCCTTGCCGCGCTGGGTGTGGCGGTGCCGGCGCTTGGCAGCCTGGTGCTGGGATTGGCGATGGCGCATGGCGAACTCGACGCCGTGGAGGCCTACGCGCTGGGTGCCCTCGACGAGCTGTTCCAGGTCGAACTATGGGGTGAGGACGCCGACGCACAGGCGCGCCGCATCGGCATCGCCGAGGATGTTGCGACCGCCGGTCGGCTGATGTCGCTGGTGCGGTCCGGCTGAGCCGTCAGCCGCGCGAGGCGATCAGGCCGCCGGCCGCGACAAGCCCCGCGGCGACCAGCAGCATGGGCGTCAAGGCGGCGTAGCCCGCGACACCCAGCAGCAGGGTGGAGAGAACCGGCGTCGCGTAGGCCAAGGTGCCGAGCAGCCGCGGATCACCTCGCTTCATGCCGATGTCCCATAGGAAGAATGCCGCGCCGACCGGCCCGATCCCCATCGCGCCGATCGCCAGCCACGCCAAGGCGTCGGGCGTCACCGTGGCCTCGAACAGGATGTGCATAATGCCGGCAAGGATCGCCGTCGCCGCGCAGAAGCCGGCGATGGCGCCGCTCGGCACGCGCGACAACCGATTCGACAGCACGGAATACAGCGCCCAGACGACGCCGGCGCCCAAGGCGAACATATAGCCTAGGACAGCACGATCCTGGATGCCGAACCGCGCGCCGCGCGCCAGCAGCAGCCCACAGCCGACGCCGCCGAGCACCAGGCCGATCCAGTGCGCCACACCCAGCCGCAGCCCGAGCAGCACCGACGAGAACAACACGATCAGCAGCGGCCAGAGGTAGTTCAGCAGGTTGGCCTCGGCGACTGGTGCCAGGCCGAGTGCGGCGAAATAAAGGGCGTGGTAGCCGAACAGGCCGCCGACGCCGTGCAGCCAGACGACACCCGGCTGGCGTAGCACGCCGAGTTCTTTGCGAAGCATCAAAAAGCCCAGCCCTAGCACCGCGGATACTGAAAAGCTTAGGGCGGTGACTTGCAGCGGCGGAACCAGGCTTGCAACGCGCGACAATAGGGCAAGCGAAGCCCAGATTAGGATTGCGGTAAAGCCAGCGAAGTTAGCAAAGCCGGGGTTAGCCCCGGTCCCCGCCGGGGG
The DNA here is from genome assembly GCA_025356735.1 of Acetobacteraceae bacterium. Taxonomy (GTDB): domain Bacteria; phylum Pseudomonadota; class Alphaproteobacteria; order Acetobacterales; family Acetobacteraceae; genus PALSA-911. The sequence goes on from JANXRT010000403.1 coordinate 3,162, forward strand.
TAGCACCCCCGGACCCGCCTTACTTAAGGAACGGGTTCTAAGGGCTCCGCCCTTAGCGGGTTCCAGGGGCAGGGCCCCTGGCCTTAGTACATATGTTGCCCGCCATTGATCGAAAGCGTGGACCCCGTGACGAAATCTCCGTCGTCGGCGGTCAGGAAGACCACGCCGCGCGCGATGTCGTGGGCGAAGCCGAGCCTTCCCATCGGAATGCGGGCGATGATCTTCTGCAGCACCTCGGGCGGCACCGCGCGCACCATGTCGGTATCGACGTAGCCGGGCGCGATCGCGTTGACGGTGATGCCGAAGCGCGCGCCCTCCTGTGCCAAGGCCTTGGTGAAGCCGTGGATGCCGGACTTGGCGGCGGCGTAGTTGACTTGGCCGTATTGGCCGGCCTGACCGTTGACGCTGCCGATGCTGACGATGCGGCCGAACTTCTTGGCGCGCATGTCGTCAAAGGTCAGCTTGCACAGGTTGAAGCAGGAGCCGAGGTTGGTGTCGATCACGGCATCCCACATGTCGCGCGTCATCTTGGCCATCGTGGTGTCGCGGGTGATGCCGGCGTTGTTGACCAGGATCTCGATCGGCCCGACTTCCTCGCGGATTTTGGCGACTGCCGCCTCGCAGGCGGCGAAATCGCCGGCGTCGAACCGCATCACCTTGATACCGGTTTCGTTGTTGAAGGCGTTGGCCGCTTCATCGTTGCCGGCGTAGCTCGCGACCACTGTGCGGCCCGCCTCGGCCAGCTCGCGTGAGATCGCGGCACCGATTCCTCTTGTTCCGCCTGTAACGAGTGCG
>JANXRT010000417.1 GCA_025356735.1 Acetobacteraceae bacterium
CTCCGATCCAGGACCAGATCGCCGCTGGGCTTGGCCCGCACGCGGTGAAGATCCTCGCCCTGGCGCGCGGCATCCAGTAGCCGGCCCCTTCCCCACCGATGACGCCGATCGTTCTTGAAAGCGAGCGCCACCTGAAATGGCGCGCGCTCGACCGACTTGAATGGGCGCTGATGGCGCTGGGCGGATTGTGCCTGGCCTGCTTCGCCCTGTCGGTGTTCTTCGATGTCGTGACGCGTGAGCTTGGCCGTCCGTGGCTGTGGCTGCAGGAGGTGACGGCGACCTTCTTTACCTATGGCATCTTCATCGGCACGGCGGTCGCGACGCGGCGGGCCGACCATCTTTATTTGTCGGCGCTGACCGAGGCGATGACAGGCAACATCCGGATCGTGTTCGAGGTGTTCAACCGCGCCGTGGTCGGCGGCGTCGGGCTGTGCATGGTGGTGTTCGGCTGGCAGAACTTCCTTTCCGGCTTTGGCAGCTTCCGGATGCCGAGCATGACGCCGATCGCCTCGCTGTATGCGGCCATTCCGCTGTGCGGCGCACTGGTCGCGCTGTTCAGCCTTGAGCAGATCGTCAACGGGCTTCGAAACGGCTTCGAGCACGCGCCGCGCGACCACGCGGCGCACGAACAGCCGCACATCGTCTAGGAAATGGGTGTCCTTCCCAACAGCGTGATCCTGTCGATCATGACGGTGCTGTTCCTGACGCTCGGCTATCTCGGCGTGCCGGTGGCGTTCGCGCTGATCGCTGGCGTCGTGGTCGGCACGATGTTCACGCCGATCACGCTGCAATCGATGATGGGCCAGCTATTCAACGGGATCGACAGCGAGGCGCTGATGGCGATCCCCTTCTTCCTGCTGGTTGGCGAACTGATGACCTCGGCCAACGTGGTGATCCGCATCGCCGACCTATCGCAGGCGCTGGTCGGCCATATCCGCGGCGGGCTGGCGCAGGTGACGACGGTGTTCTCGATGTTCTTCTCCGGCATGTCGGGCTCGTCCTCGGCCGATGTCGCGGTGCTCAGCCGGACCATGGCGCAGCCGATGGCGCGGGAGGGCTACCGGCCGGAGTTCGTCGCCGCGTTGATCGCCGCCGCCTCGACCATAGCCGCCCTGGTGCCGCCGAGCATCATGGCTGTGGTTTATGGCGCGATCGGCAACGTTTCGATCGCCGGGCTGTTCCTGGGCGGCATCGTGCCCGGGCTGATGATCGGCATCGGGCTGATGCTGTACTGCTACTTCTTCGGCCCCGCCGGCATGCGCCGGCCGCGCTCAAGCCTGGGCCACCTGTCCGAGGCGGCACGGGCGGCGGCGTTGCCGCTGATGATCCCGATCATCCTTTTGGGCGGCATCCTGACCGGCTGGTTCACGCCGACCGAGGCCGGGGTCATCGCCATAACCTACATACTGGTGATTGTTTTACCATTCCTGAACCCCGGCCATCTGCGCCTGGTGCCGCGCGACCTGGTGCAGGCCGGGCTGATCTACTCGTTGCCGCTGATCACCATCGCCGCCGCCTCGGCGTTCGGATGGCTGCTGGCCTACCTGCGCGGGCCGATCGTGGTCGCCGGCTGGATTTCCGACTTCGCCGGAACCGACCCTCGCCGGATCATGTTCGCGCTGGTGCTGGTGTTCGTCATCGTCGGCGACTTCATCGAGCCGATCCCCGCGATCATCATCTTCATGCCGGTGGTCACGGTGCTGACCGAGGCCGGCAACATCAACGGCGTCCACATGGGCGTGGTGCTGATCGTGACCCTGGCGTTCGGGCTGATCACCCCGCCTTACGGGCTGGCGCTGCTGATGGCGTCAAAGTTCATCGGCGTGCGGTTCGCGACCGCGTTGCGGGCCAGCCTGCCGATCTATCTGATCTTCTTCGCGACGATCGCGTTCACGATCTTCTTTCCGGACGCCGTGCTATTCCTGCCGAAGCTGGTGTTTCCGGAGTCGGTCGGTTGCTTCAAGGCACCGGGCGGAACAGGGTACATCTGTCCCTGAAGCGAGACGACCATGACCACGTCCGAGCCTAGCCTGCAGGCGAATGCGACCCGGGACCTGGCGGCGTTCGCCGCCGGGCTGAACTTCGAAGACATTCCCGATGCGGCCGTGCAGCACGCCAAGCTGTGCCTGCTCGACGGCATCGGCGTCTGCCTGCACGGCGCCGCCCTGCCCTGGACGGGGATGGTGCAGGACATGATAATCGCCGAGGGCGGCAACGCCCAGGCGTCGATCTGGGCGCGCGGTCAGAAGACATCGTGGTCGCAGGCGGTGCTGGCCAACAGCACCGCTGGCCACGCTTTCGAGATGGACGACATCCACATGGACTCGGTGATGCATCCGAACTCGATCACGGTGCCGATCGCGTTGGGCTACGCCGAAATGCATGGCGGTCTTTGCGGCCGGGACGTGCTGACGGCGATGATCGCCGGCTACGAGGTCGGCACGCGGGTCGGCAACGCCGCGACGACGCAGCTTTTCCTCAACGGCTTCCATCCACAGGGCACCACCGGAACGTTCGCCGCCGGCGCCACGGCGGGCAGGCTGCTCGGGCTGGATGCCGGTAGGATGCAACACGCCCTGGGCACCGCCGGATCGATGGCGGCCGGGCTGATGGCGGCGCAGGAGGGCGCGATGGTCAAGCGGCTGCACTGTGGCCGCGCGGCGCAAGGCGGGGTCCATGCGGCGCTGCTGGCGGCGCGCGGCTTCACGGGGATTTCCGACGTGCTGGAGGCGCCGTATGGCGGCTTTCTGAGTTCGTTTTCGCGCGAGCCGGACATTGGCCGGCTGACCGCGGGGCTTGGCCGCGACTGGGAGGTCCTGCGTGTCGGGTTCAAGATGTATCCGAGCGTCACCAGCATCCACAGCGCGCTGGACGCGCTCCAGATGCTGATGCGCGAGCACCGGCTGACCGCCGACGACATCGCCGCGATCGAGGTTGGCGTCGGCCACATGACCTACGTCCATACCGCCTGGCCGTACCAGCCGGCAGGCGTCACCGCGGCGCAGATGAACCTGTTCTTCGGGCTGGCCACGATGGCGCGCGGCCTGGATGCCGGCGTTGCCGACTACGTTGAACAAACGCTTGCCGATCCCGCGCTGCTCGACTTCATGCGCCGCATCACGGCGTTCGACGATCCCGCGATCAACGCGCGTGGCCGGGCGGCACGGCACGCCTGCCGGATGACGATTACCACCCAGGCGGGCACGACCCTGCACCGGGAGATATTCGAGCGGCGCGGCAGCCCCGAGAACCCGGTCGGCCGGGCCGCCATCGAAGCCAAGTTCCGGGCCAACGTGCGGCATTGCCTTTCCGACCAGCAAGCTGGGCACGTGATGACGCTGACTGCGGCGTTCGAGCACCTTGAGAGCACCGCGACACTGACCGACGTGCTGGCGCGGGCCATTCCATAGCCTATCAGCCAAATCATGTTATGCTCACGTACCGCTTGCACAGTTTCTGGGCGCAAGCGGTACGTGAGCATAACATGATTTGGCTGATAGGCTATGGAATGGCCCACGCCAGCACGTCGGTCAGTGTCGCGGTGCTCTCAAGGTGCTCGAACGCCGCAGTCAGC
>JANXRT010000438.1 GCA_025356735.1 Acetobacteraceae bacterium
AAGTCAGCCGGCCAGGCCCAGCGCTTCTTCTCCGCCCACGACGGGATCAACAACCTCTTCCACCTCCGCCGCCATCAAGTGCCTGCCACCCAGTATCGGGCCGACCGCACCCAAGCCTTCCGGGTTTGGGCCGAGGTGACCGGCGTCGCCGCTTCGGCGTAACTACGAGCACGTTGCTCTCATCGTACGCCATTTCGACCTCAGTCCAACAAGTTGACGGTGCCGCCCGATGGGCCGGAGGTAATGTTGACAGCCAACGTGATCTTTAAGGTCGCCTGGTGTCGATCGGGTACTCTGCGCGCCCCGATCCTTCGCGATGAAACTCGCATTTCAGCCGTCTCTGCCAAAGGCCTGTGTGAGCTGGGCTGCTCGTTCCTGCAATTGCGCGCCCATTTTCACAACACCGATCTGGCGCATCTGCTCGCTGACACCAAGGACAACAACTGCGTTTATTGCTCCGTTGGCTACCTGGACCGGAGCGGCGATGATGGTCACACCGCGGATGTATTGCCCTTCGTCGATGGCGTAGCCGACAAGCCGCGTAACTTCTACTTCGGCACGCCACGCTTTCAGCGTGGGTGGAGCATCCCATCGAAGCTTATGGAACCGCGCTTTGATCTCTTCCCAAGGATGAGTGCCGAAGGCCGCGATACATCGACCGGTCGCGCTGATGAGTGCTGGGAAGCGACTGCCGATATCGACATGCACCTGCAGCGGAGAAGCCGCGCGCGCAAGGGCCACGACAACCATGTGCTCCAGGCCGCTCGCCTCAACGGCGATTGCCGTGGCGCCGTAGGTCTCCGAGAGTTCATTGAGATCGGGCTGGACCAGAGCCGCAAACGTATGCTGGCGCAAAGCGGTGCGCGCCAAGGCGACCAGCCCCGCGGCGGCGCTGTATTTCTTCGTGACAGGGTCCACCGCCACAAGATGCTCGGCGACCAGGACGCGCAGGATATGCAGGCAGGTGCTGGGCACGAGCTTGAGCGATCGCGCGATCTCCTGCACGCCTAAGGGAGCGCCGCTTCGGCCCACCAAGCGCAGGATCGCTATGCCGCGCGATAGGGCCGGAACCTGCCGGATCCGTGGCTGTGCCCGCAACGCCATGCGGCTTGGCTCTGGGGCCTCGTGAGAGCCGGCGGGCTTTATCTTGTCAGGCACTCTCGACGGGTTTCACAAGTTAAGGTTTCAATGCAGCTAACGAGATGCGGTGTTGTCTCCATACAACCTGATGCTTTATTTGACAACAGAAATTCTCCTTCGCTAACCTCGAGCGTGACTGCCGGGAGCGTGACCATGATGAAAATCATCAAGAAGCCGATCACGCGCCGCCTTATGCTGGGCGGGACTGCCGCCGCGGCGCTATCGAGACCTAACCTGATTCGGGCGCAAACCTCTTCCGTGCCGATCCGCATCGGACTTCTCAGCGATGTGGGCGGACCATATCGCAACGCCGGTGGATTGGGCGCGAAGATTGCTGTTGAACTGGCCCTGGAGGATTTCGGCGGCAGCCTTCTGAGCAGACCTGTCGAGATCGTGCAGGCCGATATACAAAACAAGCCGGACCTGGCGAGTGCCAAAGCCCGCGAGTGGATCGACAGCGGCTTCAATGTGCTCGTTGACGGTGGGGCAACCTCGTCCGGTCTTGCCGTCCAGGAGGTCACGCGCGAGAAAAAGACCATCTTTCTTGGCAATGGACCCTCGGCAACCGAGTTGAGCGGAAAGTTGTGTTCGCCCTATGGCTTCCACTTCTGGGCCGACACGTATTCGCTCGCCAAAGGAACCGGCGGCGCGCTTACGCGAGCCGGCGGTACCAGCTGGTTTTTCATCACGGCGGACTACCAGTTCGGCTATTCACTGCAGGCCAACACGGAACAGTTCATCAAGGCCGCCGGAGGCCAAATCCTTGGCAGCGTCCGGGTTCCCCTCGGCGCGACGGATTTCTCGAGCGCCCTGCTCCAGGCGCGAGCATCCGGAGCCAAAGTCGTCGGTTTCGCCAACGCGGGCGCCGACCTGCAGAACTGCATCAAGCAGGCGGCCGAGTTCGGCATCGTCAAGGCCGGACAAAGCCTGGCGACACTGCTGATGTTTGTGACCGACGTTGTGGCGCTTGGTCAGGATGTTTGCGAGGGGCTCGTGCTGACCAACTCGTTCTACTGGGACCTTACCCCCAAGACGCGGGCGTGGACGGAGCGTTTCGTGAAGCGGATGGGCTTGCCTCCCACGATGATTCAAGCCGCCGATTATTCCGCCGCACTTCACTGGATGCGTGCTGCGCAGTCAGCCGGTTCGCTCGATGGCGATGTCGTGGCGGCCAGGATGCATGCATTGCCGGTGACCGATTTCCATCATGACAACGCGCCGATCCAATCCAACGGGCAGCTGCTGACGCCGGTCTATGTCTGGCGTGTGAAGCCGAGCACGCAAGCCACCCACAAGTGGGACTTCTATCAGCCGATCGCGACCATAGAAGGCAAGGATGCATTCACGCCGCTGGATCAGACGGGATGCAAGCTCTGAGCCGCTTCCATGGAAATCAGCAAGGTCGGGGCCCTGCACTAAACCCCGTCCGGTATCACACGCCTCGGCTCGGCAGCTCCACAATCCCGCTACCCAGCACTGAAAGCTCGCCATTCTGGTTGTGCGCGACCTGTTCGATTTCGACCAGGTAGCGCCCGCCTTCCTCGAATTTCCGAACCACCGTGCCATCGATGAACAGCAGGTCACCCTCGGGATTGTGCCGGCGAATCTTGCAGCTGGCCCGCCGCAGGAATCCGTCATCTCCCATCCAGTTGGTCAGGTGGTGCGTCAGCCAGGAGCAGCGTTCCGGGCCGTAGTCATAGGCGCCGGGTGCTCCAACCATCAGGGCGAACTCCGGCTCCCAGTGCACCCGTTCGGGGCAGTCGGGGATGCCGAACCGGTTCTTGATGCCGAGGCCGGGATGGTTGTGCGTCTGGCGCCAGGCCAGCTTGTTGGCGCGGATGTACAGCCCGCCCCAGCCCTGGGCGTAGGCGATGAAGCCGGTGACGGTCATCGGTCCCTTGGCCATGGTTGGGAGCTTGTCGCCCACGCTCACGTCCTGCCAGTGGCGCGGCGTGGCGCCGCGGATTTCCTCGGCCGCGTAAAGATCGTAAACGCGGGCCAGTTCCTCGTCCGTGTAGACGTGCGGCGGGCGGGCGCGGACCTCGTCGTATTTGGTGCCCTGCTCGCGCGCCTGATCGCGATCGGTGCGGAAGCACCAGCTATCGGCCTCGGCAACCAGGTCGCCGTCCGGATTGAAAAAGTCGACATGGTAGACCTGCTGGATCGCGCGCCCGGCGAATTTTGTATCATGTTCGATCAGGTCCTTCAGCCAGGCTTCGGTGGTAATCGCCTGGTTGCGCAGCACGGGCTTGTGCCAGGTCCAGTCGGCACCGGCCCACATCGCGTGCACGCCGGGGATGCCGCCGACATAGCCCGAGATGATGCGGCTGGTGGTGAACAGGAAGCTCGGCAGTGCCACGATGCCGCCGAACCGGGTCGTCGCGGCATAGTCCGGATCGCACCACAGCGGATTGTCGTCGCCGATCCCGTGCGCGTAGTGGCGGATGTTGTCGCGCGTCGCCTCATGGCACCAGGGCTCGGCGGTGTTCTCGATGCGCACGTTCAGGCGGGCGCGCAGCCCGTCCAACGCCGTTTCGGTGATCTTGGCGAAGTGCCGGGTGGGTTCCACGTTCATGTCGGCTCCGTTTGCTATGTGGCGTGCGCTGTTGTGCCGGCTTCCCGGGCGGCGGCTTCCCGGGCGGCGGCTTCCTGGTCGCGCAGGACACGGCGATTGATCTTTCCGGCCGGCGTGCGCGGCAGCTCCGCGACGAAGGCGATCTGGCGGGGAAACTCGTGCTGGCTCAGGCGGGCGCGCACGAAGTTCTGGATATCCTTGGCCAGGGCGTCACCGGCGGCATGGCCCTCGCTGAGCACTACGAAGGCCTTCACCACCTGGCCACGCAACCCGTCCGGCACGCCGATGGCGGCCGAGGCGGAGATGGCGGGATGCTTCTGCAGCACGTCCTCGATCTCGACCGCGCTCATCGTCCAGCCGGCCGAGATGATCACGTCGTCAGCCCGGCCGGCATGGTAGAAATAGCCGTCCGCGTCGACCCGGCCGCGGTCCTTGGTCGGAAACCACGCGCCATGGCGCAGAACCTTGATCTCGCCCAGCTCATCCGGCGCGCAGAAGGAGCCATCCGGCCGGTGCACCTCGACCTGCACGCCGGGGACGGGCCGGCCAAGCGACCCCGGCTTGACCACGAAGTCCTCGGCACCCGGGTAGTTGGCCAGGATCACACCGACCTCGGTGGTGCCGTAAAGGCTGCATAGCGGCGCCCCGAAAGCCTGCTCTGTGAATGCCAAAGTGTCGGCGTCGATTGGCTCGCCGGTGAATGAAAGCTTGCGCAGGTCCAGGCGGTAGTCGCCGACGTGGCCGGAGTTGCGCATCATCCGGTAATGTGTGGCGGCGGCCGACAAGTTCGTCGTACTGTAGTCCTGCAAGGCGAGCAGCAGGCGGTCCGCGCTGAACCGGCCAGCATAGGCGCCGGTCTCGATCCCCAATGCCAGCGGAGCAAGCGTGCCGTGCCATAGGCCATGGCCCCAGGCCGGCGAGGACGGGCAGAAGAACCGGTCGCCGGGCCGCAGCCCGGTGCCATACAGTGCCGCGTTCATCAGCACGACCAGCGCGCGATGGGTGTGGCGGATGGCGGCCGGCATTTCCCGCGAAGTGCCCGATGTATACTGGAAGATGGCGAGGTCGGACGCCGAGGTCAGTGTTTCGTAGCGCCCGGGATAAGCCAGTAAGCCGGTCATGAAGGCATCGTCGGCGACCACGACGCGCACCCCCTCTAGATCCACCAGGGCTGCCGCCTTCTCGGCCGTGGTCAGAAGTAGCCGGGGGCTGCAGTCGGCGGTGCGCAGCCGGACGCTGTCGGCCCCAAACAGGGTGAACAGCGGTACCGCCACAGCGCCGCGCTTCACCGTGCCGAACATTGCCGCGTAGAAGGGCAGCGAGGGCTCCAGCATGATGGCTACGCGATCGCCGAACCCGACGCCCTCGCTTTCCAGCCAATGGGCGAACCGAGCCGACCACGTAGCCAACTCAGCGAAGCCGATCGTTTCGTCCGTGCCTTCGGCATGCGCCACGCGCAACGCGACGCCACCTCGCGCCGCGTGACGATCGACGCATTCCCAGCCGATGTTCAGCCGCTCCCGGCTGCCGTCGAACAACTCCCAAAGCCGAGCGGTTGAGAACAGGCGCTGAGCGTCGGCATACGTCGTGCAATCCGTCAGCTTCTGCATTGACCTAACCCTCCCTGCAAGAACACTAAAAGCGACACCCCTGATTGTTGTCAATGCAGTTATTATGTTGTCTTAATACAACAGCAATCGTGTCGGCGATTGGCGAAGCGAGGCAACCATGGGCGGACCACGTGTAGCAACAAGGGGTAGGTTCAGGATAAATGTGATTTGTGGTCACAAGGATTTTGAGCTTCCAAAAGCTCAGTAAAAGCAGTGAGTTGGCGCTCCTGCGTGCCGACCACAAAAACATCCTGATATCGTAATTTCAGTGGCAGTTCGCTTGGGTGTCCACAAATGGTCCAGCCGATGACCGGGATAAAATTCCACGTATTCCGCAAGATAGCTGAAGCGCCCTTCTGTCCAGAAAGGTAAGCCTTCCTGGACATGAGCCTGAAACCCGGCCCGGATGGGCTTGTGACCAAGTTTTACACGTATCCTCATCCTACCCCGATAGCGCCGCAGGCCGGGCCGACGTAGAGGCCTGCCTCGTCTCTGATCTCGACTTATGCCGCTCCGCCAATTTCCCGCACGCTGCCAGCCAAGCCACATCCGCCTTTTCGGCGGAACTACCCTTTAACCGTCTTGATCCACCATTTTACCGGCTGAGGCTTGCGAGCGCGTGGCGTCGACGCGGGCTTGGGTTTGGATATTGCCTTAACGGCACCCGAGGTGCTGCCCTTGATTGTGCCCCCTGCCAGTGCTGGATCGGGCTTGCGGGTCAACGCCGCCGGAAGCTGCTCCTTGGCATCCTGGCAGGCGGCGATGGCTTTTTGCAGGGCGGCGCCGGTTGCCGCATGAGCCCGGCGTTCCGCCGCAAGCTCGTCCTCCAACCTGGCTTCCCGCTCCTGGTAGTCCGTGTGCAGCGTTTCCGCTGCCGCTTGCGCGGCTTGGATGGCTTCCACCCGTTCCTGCCGTGCCAGCTCGGCATGACCTTGCCGGGTTTGAAGGAGCTGGATGGTGGCGAGTGCCTCCTGTAGTAGGCGCTCGGCCTGCTCGCGCGCGCTCCGCTCTGCTGCGAGCGCCGCCTCGGTGCGGATGCGGTTGACCGGTGACGCGGCCAGCGATCCCGGCTCACGATTAGCTTGTCGGTTCAGGATAGTAATCGGCACTTCGCCATCCTGGACAAAGCGAGGGCGCGAACGTTTGTCTGACACAGACCGCTCGGGTGAGTGTCCTTGCAAGGTCGGCGGCGGCTGCGGTGCCGATTGCGATCCTCGATCGGTTCCAAGGCTGCCGCCGACGGAGCCAAGGGCACGGCGCATGTGGCGTTCGGCAGAGGCCAGCTTTTCAGTCTCGGTTTGTGGGGGGTCAACAGATATGGACATTTTTCTTTCGGCAAGCTTGCGATGGGGCCACTAATCAGACCCATGACCAAGAAGACGCAACGCAGACGTTGTCTTGGCGATGCCCGTGTCAGCAGGGCCATCTGGTTGTTGATCGGGATCAAGGAAGCGTCCGTGCGGATGGTTAGCACGGACTGCAAAACGGGGGACACGTTCCATGCAGGCTCTGACCCGCTGTGCCTTGTGCTTGATCTTCGCCATTCCCGTCGTGGCACTCGGCCAAACGCCACCGAACCAGATGCCGCCTGGAGGGCAGACGAACGGTCCGGTTCCACCCGAACGGCTGGAACAGCCCGGTAAGACAATACCAGGTCCGGACACCGGAACCCGCAATCCTCGGGGCGACGGCGCAGCCATCGTCCCGCCCGCCATCGATCCCGGCATGACCAAACACCTAGCACAGGCTCGCAGATGCCGGTGATCCGGCCGCCAGGCAGCTCAGGTGGTGGAAACACTGTCCAACCGAAGTAGGCTTCACGGTCGGCATGGCGCATCAACCTGGGCGGCACCGCCAAGCTCGTAGAATAACTTACCTCGTAAGGTACGATCCGAACGTCGCCGACCCACCACTGCACCTCCCTCCCTCCCGGTGTTGCCATGACCGATTGAATCCACCTTGGCTCAGCTTTGCCAATCCTCGACCGACAAGCCGGCCACGCGCGAGAACTCGCCCACGTTGTGCGTGACCAGCACCAGCCTGCGCGCCAGTGCCTGCCCGGCGATCAGCACGTCGTAGGGGCCGATGGGCGTCCCTGCCCTGGCCAACGCCGCCCTGACCTCGCCGGCTTGGCGTGCGTCTTCCTTGTCGAACTCCAGCACCTCCAGCCGCAGCCCGTCCAGCAACGCCAGGTTCTGCGCTTGCCGCGCGCTCCGATAGGCGCCGTAGAACAGCTCGTGCGCCGCCACGGCGGGGATGCCGAAGTCCTGCGGAGCGTGCCGGCGTAGACCTGCCAGCACCCCTGCATTGCCGCTCAGCAGGCCGATGACCGCGTTAGTGTCGAGCAGGAACCTCACTCGAAAAAGTCCAGCTCCGGCCGCGGCTGTTCCGGCAGCTTCTCAATAGCGGCGGCGGCGAAGTCGGCATCGAACGGACCGACTAGGGAGTCGAGCCACGCCCAGTCGCGCGCCACCGGCTCCAGGATCACGGCGTCGCCATGCCGGCGGATGCGGACCTCGTCCGCCTCGAACCGGAACGCCTTGGGCAGCCGCACCGCCTGCGACCTCCCGGACCAGAACACCTTAGCTATCTCCATTGCCTCCTCCATGCTAGATGGCAAAAGGATATACCATCCTGCTGTTGGATCCACCTCTTGCTGGCCAGCTTGCTGTTCAACCACGCCAGCGACGTTGTTGCAGCGATCCGGCGGTTGGCAGGGCGAGCAAGGCGGCGTAGGAGGGCCGCCCACCATTTCACCCGGATGTCCCGTGCCGTTCAAAGCGAACTTGTCCTGCCGCCACCACATTCCCAGGCAGCGGTTCAAGGCCGTGAACTGGCGTGAGTATGACGCCAGCTTACGCCAGCGCGGCAGCTTGACGGTCTGGTTCACCCAGGAAGCCATCGCCGCCTGGCAGGCGACACCTCGCACGACCCGCGGTG
>JANXRT010000441.1 GCA_025356735.1 Acetobacteraceae bacterium
GTACGCGCCGCGAGCACCACTTCCTGCGACGGATCGACGAACCTGACACCGTTGGTCTCCAATATGGCGCGCGAGTCCGCCTGGGCTTTCTCCATGCCGGCGCGGTAGGTGGCGATATTCTGCACCCAGAGATCGCTCATGATGTGCTGCAAATCCGGCGGCAGCTTGTCCCAGAACACGCCGCTGACCATCGGCAGGTAGGCGCCGAAGAACTGATGGTCCTCATAGGCGTGGCGCACGCCAGCCTCCCACAGCTTGCCGGTGGCGAGGCTCTGGTTGGTCGAGACCAGCCCGTCGAACGTGCCTTGCGACAGGGCGAGCGGCACGTTGGGCCAGGCGGTGACGTTGGGAATGCCGCCGAAGAACCGGATGCGCCACGAGGTGCCGGCGCCGCCGGGGCTGCGAATCTTAAGGCCCTTCAGATCCTCGGCCGAGGCAAGCGCCTTTTTGGAGGTGTACCAGTTCTGAAAACCGAGGTCGATTGAGCCCGGCAACATGTGGACGCGCAGCTTCTTCTCGACTTCCGAATTGACCAGCGCGCCGGCGCGCCCGTCGATCACCCGGTGGGTCTCCTCCAGGTTGCGACCATACATCGCCGGCAACTGCAGCATGTCGGCGTTCGGCACGAAGCCGGTCAGCGTCCACACGCCCGGTGCCGCCATCTCGACCTGGCCCTGGATCAACGCCTTGGAAACGTCGAGATCGGCGAATAGCTGGCCGGAATGGAAGATTTCCGGCTTGATGCGGCCACCGGATGCGGCTTCGAGCTTCTTCAGGTAGTCGGCGATGGCGACGTTGCGAAGATGGCTCGGCGCCGTGTCTAGCGAGCAACGCAGCCGCATCGGCTCCTCGCCGCGGGCGCGAAGGATGCCGAAAGCGGAGACGATTGTCGCGCCGGAAGCCAGTGCCAGGGTGCGCCGCGAGATGCCTTGCTGCATCGACGTTTCCTTTTTCATTGTGGGGATCATTGTTGAGCCAGTGATGCAGCCAGTCGGTTGAGGCGTCAAGATAAAGGAAGCTTACCGCATCCCGGTGATCGAGGTGGAAATTGCGCGCGGATCGCGCGTTGGCCAACGCCCGGCATCGACCTGCGCCAGGAAGTCGCCGACTAGGCGGTTGAACTCGCCCGGATTTTCCTCGTTGATGCCGTGGCCGCAATTGGGCATCACTGCCAACGCAGCGCCGGGAATGGTCTGCTTCATCAGTAGACCCGGCGCCAGGCAGGGCCAGTCCTCGTCGCCGGTCAGGATCAGGGTTGGCACCGTTAGCGCGCGCATCTCGTCGGCAAGATCATAGAGCGAAGGCCGTTCGCGCTGGCAGCCAAGCTGGGTGTTGGCCGAACCCAGTGCCGAATGCTCGGCCAGCATGCGTTTGAATGCAGCGAATCCGCGCGGGTCCTTGTTTTCAAATTGCACACGGGTCGGACCGTAGGCGTATTTATCGGCGAACTTCTCCATTCCATGTTCAAGGATGTAGGCCGCGACAGTTTCGGCCTCAGCTCGAAAACGGTCGCGCTGGGTCGGTTCGGCGCCGTAGCCGCAACCGGCGACGGTCAGCGACCGCGCGCGCGCGGGATGGCGGAAGCCAAAATGCAGCGTGGCGAAGCCGCCCATCGACAAGCCGACGATGTGCGCCCGATCGATGCCGAGATGGTCAAGGACGGTGGCAATATCGTCGGCGGCGCGGTTTTGCGAGTAGGCGGAAATCTCCGACGGCACGTCAGATGGAGGATAGCCGCGCGCATTGTAGGCGATCGCCGCGTAGCGGTGGCCAAAATGGCGCAGCTGCGGCTCCCAGCTTCGAAAGTCGCCGGCGAATTCATGCACGAAGACCACCGGCGTGCCGCTGCCGGTCTGCTCGAAGTAGAGTCGGACTGAACCCTCGGCCATGGCGTATGGCATGCTTTAGCCTCCGATACCTATAATTGCCTGCTGGGTTCATAATCGTTCCCAAGCCTCGCGGTGATCCTCTGGCGAGGCGGCCTCATGGTCAAGCAACGCGACATGCCCGCCGCGCATTGGTTTGGCAGTGGGTTTGTTTTAAAAGGGTGGCGCAGGATGGTGGATCTCGGGCGGCTGGTGGCAACGTCCGGCGCCAACGAGACGGAATATTTCGATCCCGAATTTCCCGGCCGCGCGCTGCATCTCTACAGCGCCCGGCCGAAGGATTTCGATGCTGAAACACCTGTGCTTCTGGTACATCACGGCGTCGGGCGCAACGGCCGGGCCTATCGCGACTACTGGCTGCCGCTGGTCGAGGATACCGGCGTCCTGGCGATTTCGGTCGAGTTTCCTGAGGCGTCGTTCCCGGAACACCTCTGGTATAACTTCGGCAACCTGCACGGCAAGGACGGCGCGGCTAACCCTCGCAAGGCTTGGACGTTCGGTGTCGATTGCCGACTGTTCGATGAACTCCGCGACCATGGTGTGACGCGAACCGAGAAGTATGGATTGTTCGGCCATTCGGCGGGTGGCCAGTTCGTGCACCGCATGTTGTCGTTCGGATATCGCGACCGTGTGGCGATAGCGATCTCAGCCAATGCCGGAACCTACGCAATGCCGGATTTGTCGATCGCCTGGCCGTGGGGCCTGGGTGACACGGCTGCCGAGACAGGCACGCTTGCCGAATGGCTTGAATTTCCTCTTGTCGTCATGGCCGGAACCGAGGACGTGAAGACTTCGGGCAAGCATTTTCCGGGCGGACCGCGATCCATGCGCCAGGGCCAGCACCGGTACGCCCGCGCTCATTCCTATGTCGGCAGCGGCTGCGCTGCCGCTGCGTTGATAGGCACGCACTGCGCCTGGAAGGTGGTGGATATAGCAGGGGTCGGTCACGACGGGCGGCGAATGTCGATTGCCGCAGCGCCAATTGTGGGTGCCAAACTGTCTCAACGATAATATGCAGCAATCAAACAAATTTATGGACATTCTAGGCTGCAGAGGTATTACCAAAATACAGATTGGTCATCAATAGTCGATAATGCCAAGTACCTGGTTGCTTGAAAGTGACAATGAACCAGATAATCTCACAGAGAACGTCAATATCACGCGTCGATGATGATCAAACCAAGCGATGCTGTTAGAAGGGGCCATTCGCTGGCCCATAAGATTTAACAAGTTGAGTTTTGAGCATTCAGCAACCCT
>JANXRT010000443.1 GCA_025356735.1 Acetobacteraceae bacterium
GGAAAGCGGCTTCTACGGCGCCATGGACGGTGCCGCCAAGTTCGTCCGCGGCGACGCCATCGCCGGGCTGATCATCACGGTGATAAATATCTTCGGCGGCCTGGCGATCGGGCTGGTGCGGCATGGCATGGCGTTCGCCGATGCCGCGGCGACCTTTACCACGCTGACCGTCGGCGACGGGCTGGTGTCGCAGATACCGGCGCTGCTGGTTTCCACCGCAGCCGGCATCGTCGTCACCAAGGGCGGTATGGAGGGTACCGCCGACGCTGCCCTGGTGCGCCAGCTGGGCGGCAGCCCGAAGCCGCTGGCGATGGCGGCGGGTGCCGCCGGCGTGCTGGCGCTGATGCCCGGCCTGCCGACCTTGCCGTTCCTGGCGCTTGCTGGCCTGGCCGGTGGGGCCGCCTGGATGCGGCACCGCAATCCGCTGGCCGACCCCGACGCTGCGGTTCCCGAAGCGGCGCCGGTCGGCGGCGACCCGCCGATCGGCGAGGCGCTGCGCATCGACAGCATCCGGCTGGAACTCGGCTACGGGCTGCTGGCGCTGGCCGGCGGCGACGCGCCGCGGCTGACCGAGCAGGTCAAGGGCCTGCGCCGGTCGATCGCCGGCGAGATGGGCTTCGTGCTGCCGCCGGTGCGCATCCAGGACAACATGGAGCTGCCGCCGGATGGCTACCGCATCCAGGTCAAGGAGATCGAGGCCGGCAGCGGCGAGTTGCGGCCGAACATGCTGCTGGCGGTGGATCCAAACGGCGGCACCCCCAACCTCGCGGGGGAAGCCACCACCGAGCCGGCATTCGGCCTGCCGGCCCTGTGGATCGATCCGTCGCTGCGCGAGGAGGCCCTGTTCCGCGGCTGCACCGTGGTCGATCCGCCGAGCGTGCTGACCACGCATCTGACCGAGATATTGCGGGAGACGATGGTGGAGCTGCTGTCCTACGCCGAGACCCAGAAGCTGATGGACGAGCTGCCGCGCGATCACCACAAGCTGGTCGCCGACTTGATCCCGTCACAGATCAGCGTCGGCGGCGTGCAGCGCGTGCTTCAGGCGCTGCTGGCCGAGCGGGTGTCGATCCGCGACCTGCCGACGATCCTGGAAGGCGTGCAGGAAGCGTGCGGCAGCGCGCGCGCGATACCGGCGATCGTGGCGCATGTCCGTGGCCGACTGGCGCGCCAGATCAGCAACAGCCATGTCGGCCCAAAAGGCTATATTCCGCTGGTGGCGCTTTCCGCCGAATGGGAAACCGCGTTCGCCGAGGCGCTGACCGGCCCGGCGGAGGATCGCCAGCTGGCGATGGCACCAAGCCGGCTGCAGGACTTCATGCGGTTGCTGCGTGCCGCGTTCGAGGCGGCGACCGCTGCAGGCGATGCCCCCGTGCTGCTGACCAGCGGCGGCATCCGCGCCCATGTCCACGCCATAGTCGAGCGCATCCGTCCCGGCACGCCGGTGCTGGCGCAGGCGGAGATTTTCCCGCGTGCGCGTATTCGAACGGTTGGCGGGATATGAGGAAGCATGGGGCTCCGCCCCATACCCCGCGAAGGGGCGGAGCAGGCGAAGGTTCCGACTGGCCGCCTTCGGCCAGTTGGAAGGCCTGCGGAGGGCGTCGCCCCTTTGATCCCCTACACTTAACGGGTGCGCTCCCGGGCGCTTCCCGGGCGGGGGTTTGGGGCGCGAAGCCCCATGCTTTTCCATGCGCCTAAAACTTTACCGAGCCGCCGGAATGGTCGAGGCGATGGCCCAGATACGCCTGGACCTCGGGGCCGAGGCAATGATCCTCGCCTCGCGCCGGGTTGCCGGCGGCGTCGAGATCACGGCGGCGCTCGAGCCCGAGGATCCGCTGCCCGCGGCGCTGCCGAAGCCGGTGCCGGTCGCGCTCGATGCGTCGCGGCTGGCGGCGCTGAGGTTCCATGGCGTGCCCGAGGGCCTGCAGCATCGGCTGATGCAGGCCGGCGAGCTGGCCGATGTGCTGGCCGGCACCCTGGCGTTCGATGAGATCGACCTCGCGGCCGGGTCGCGGCCGGTGCTGCTTTGCGGTCCGCCAGGCGCCGGGAAAACTCTGACCACGGCCAGGCTGGCAACAAGGCTTGTGATCGGCGGCACGCTGCCGATGGTGATCACCGCCGATGGAAGGCGCGCTGGCGCCGCCGAGCAGCTGGCGGCATTCACCCGGCTGCTCGGGATCAACCTGATCGTCGCCAGCCATCCGGTGACGCTCGCCCGCGCCCTGGCTCTGCGCCCCGCCGACAGCCCGGTGTTGATCGACGCGCCGGGCACCGATCCGTTCGACCCGATGCAGCGCGAGGAGATTTTCTCCATTGCCGCCGCGGCCAACGCCGTCGTGGCGCTGGTGCTTCCGGCCGGGCTCGATCCGGCCGAGGCGGTCGACGTCGCCGACGCCTTCGCCGAGGCCGGGGCGACATTGCTGATCGCCACCAGGCTCGACACCACGCGCCGGCTCGGCGGCATCGTGGCGGCGGCCAGCAACCTGGTTCTGACCGAGGCCGGGGTCGGACCCGGTGCCGCCGATGGGCTGGTCGCAATGACCCCGGCCCTCCTCGCCGGCCGACTGAACGCGATTTCACCAGCCGCACCGGAGCTCCGCCGATGACGAACCCTGCTTCCGGCCAGCCCGCGACGGGTGGCAAGATCATCGCCATCGCCTCGGGCAAAGGCGGCGTCGGCAAGACGTGGCTCGCCGTGACGCTGGCGCACGCACTGGCCCGCGGCGGCAAGCGGGTGCTGCTGTTCGACGGCGACCTTGGCCTGGCAAACGTCGATATCCAGCTTGGCCTGACGCCGCCGGCCGATCTTGCAACCGTCATCGCCGGGCGCGCCAGCATGGCGGAGGCGGCATTCCGCCATGCCGAAGGCGACTTTGACATCCTCGCCGGCCGCTCAGGCTCCGGCGCCCTGTCGGCGCTCGACCCGACCGTGCTGGAGGGCGTGCTGACCGGCTTGCGGCAGGAGGCGGCGCGGCGCGATTTCATCCTGCTCGACCTCGGCGCCGGGCTCGACCGGTCGCTGCGCCGGATGGCGGCGTTTTCCGATGTCGTGGTCGTGGTGGCGACGGAGGAGCCGACCAGCCTCACCGATGCCTACGCCGTGCTGAAGCTGCATGCCCTGGACGATCCCGAGGGCGCGGCGCGGATCGTGGTTAACCAGGCCGCCGATCGCGCTGGCGGGGAGCGTACCCATGCCACCCTGGCGCGGGCCAGCCGCAACTTCCTTGGCCGCTCACCCGCGCTGCTCGGGGTGGTGCGGCGCGATGATCGGGTGCGCGACGCGATCCGGCGCCAGACCCTGTTGCTGACCCGCCATCCCGGGTGCAATGCAGCAATCGATGTCGAGTCTGTAGCCGCAGCCTTGATTTAGCGATTTCGCCGGGTTGCCGCCTTGCCCGGCATCGCCGCTCCTGTTACGCGATGTCACCATGCGTTACGTCATCGCCTCCCTGCTGTCCTACCTGGCGTTCGCGGCGCCGGCGATCGCCGCATCCGGGGTTTGGGAACCGACGCCGGAAGCCTGTGCCGCGCCGGCGGAGTTCGAGACGCCGGGCAAGACGTTTCCGCAGCTTGCGCTGGCAACTCGACATGACATTCCGCTCGAGTTCCTTGCCGTCGGCTCCGGCACCACCGTCGGCCAGGATGGCGGCGGCGGCCGCGCCTTTCCGTTCCGCATGATCGAGGTGCTGCGCGCGGCGCTGCCCGAGCATGAGATCCACCTCACCATCCGCGGCGCGCGTGGCCTGACCGCCGAGCAGATGGTGACGCTGATGCAGCAGGAACTGAAGGAAAAGCGGTTTGCGATGGTGCTGTGGCAGACCGGCGCGGTCGAGGCGGCGCGTGGCTCGCCGCCCGAGGAACTGCGCTCGACGCTTGCCGCCGGCATCGCCGCGGTGCGCGCGGCGGGCAGCGACATGGTGCTGATCGATCCCCAGTACAACCGGTTCCTCAGCAACAAGGTCAACCTGCTGCCATACCTTCAGGTGTTGAAGCAGGCGTCCGACCTGCCGGACGTGGCGCTGTTCCGGCGATACGACCTGATCAAGTATTGGGTGGACGGGGGAAGGCACGATTTGGAGCAGGTCAAGAAGTCAGATCAGGAGGCGGCAGTGGATGCCCTTCATACGTGCCTCGGCCTCGTGCTCGCGCATTTCGTCGCCCGCGGCGCCGGGCTGCCGGTACCCATGCCGGTGGCGTCTCCGTAACCGACAGAGAAAGCAGGAACGCAGCGCCAATGCCGGATGACGAACCTAACCCGATGGCCAACTTCAATCCGACCTCCTGCGTCGTGGTCATCGGCAACGAAGTGCTGTCCGGCCGCACCCAGGACGCCAACATCCGGTTCCTTGCGGCAAAGTTGGGCGCCATCGGGCTGCCGGTGCGCGAGGTACGGGTGATCCCCGACATCGCCGAGACCATCGTCGCGACGATCAACGAGGTCCGCGCCAAGTTCGACGAGGTTTTCACCACCGGCGGCATCGGGCCGACACATGACGACATCACCAGCGAATGCATCGCCGCCGCCTTCGGCGTGCCGTGGGAGCCGCACCCCGAGGCCTGGTCGCGGATGGCGGCGGCCTACAAGCCGGGCGAGTTCAATGCCGCCCGGCAGCGCATGGGAACGATGCCGCGCGGCGCCGAGCTGATCAACAACCACATCTCGATCGCGCCCGGCTTCAGCATCGGCAACGTCCATGTCATGGCAGGGGTGCCGGCGATCATGCGGGCGATGTTCGACACGCTGGCGCCGACGCTGAAAGGCGGCAAGCCGATCCTGTCGCGCGCTGTATATTCACACGGCCTCGCCGAGGGCCTGATCGCCGAAGGCCTGACCGCGGTGCAGCAGCGCTTTCCGCAACTCGATCTCGGCAGCTATCCGTTCTATCGCCCGACCGGAAACGGCGTCGCGATCGTCGCCAAGGGCACCAGCGAAGCGGATGCCGAAGCTGCTGTCGCGGAAGTGACGCAGCTGATCGCGAAGCTCGGAAAAATCCCGATTCAAGGCGAACCGGCTGAGTAGTCTTACACCGTAGGCAAGAAAGCTTGGGCTCTGCCCAAACCCGCCAAGGGGCCGTCGCCCCTTGTATCCCCTCTACTAAGTTAGGCGCCCCGGGGCGCGACCCCGGCGGGGTTTGGGGCAGAGCCCCATTCTTCCTCTGCCTGCGGCACTCACTCGGCAAACTGCGCCAATCTCACCGCCGTATGGCCGCGGCTTGGGCGCAGGCTGGGCATTACCAGCAGGCAGTCGTCATGCGGCGTGCGCACCTCGCTGGTGCCGTCGAGCGCGATCAGCGTGTTGCGCCGCTCGACCACGTCGCCGCCGCGATAGGCGTGCACGAAGGCGAAGTTGGCGGTACAGGCGGTGATCGCCGTGGTGACCTCGGCAAAGCGCATCGCGCCTGGCACCGGTGGCGGCAGCGTCTCGGCGTCGATCAATCGAAGATGATGCAGCAGGCCGGCGACGCTGGCCTGTGCCATCGCCACAGTCTCGGGCTTCCAGTGCTGGCCGGCCTCGACGAGGTTGGCGGTGGCGCCGGTGGCGGGATCGGTGAAGCGCGGGTAGTCGATGATGCGGCGCCCGGCGACGTGGCCGCGATCCGCCACCACCAGGCCGGGCGTGCCGATGCCGCGCGCCAGCTGCCGGCCCTTGGCCGAGCCGCCGCACAGCATCAGCGGGTCCGACGGCCACAACATGGAATGGAGATCGAGCAGCACGTCGATGGTGTCGATCACCGGGCGCAGCTCGCGCGCCCGGCTCAGCTCGACCGAGACCCGTCCGCCGTCGAGCAGATCGGGGTCCCAGACGCGGTTGAGGTCCTCATCGACGAACCGCGACAGGGTCGGCTGCTTGGGATCGAAGCCGTGGAACGCGGCGAGGTTGAGGAAGGCGAAGGTCAGCGCGCCGCGCAACGGGCGCAACCCGGCGCGCAGCAGCCGGTCGAGCACGATGGCGCCGGCGATCTCGTTGCCGTGGGTAAGGGCGAACAGCGCGACGTGCGGGCCAGGTTGGACAGCGCGTAGGGTGGTGACGCCGGCAACGCCGGTGTTGCCGGCCAGCCATGGCGACAGGTCGGGCGCCGTCAGCCGCACGTCGAACTCCGCCGATGGCTGCTGGGCGATAATCGGTTGGGTCACCGATGGGGGGCGAGGTGGAACATGCGCGACAGTCTATACAGCCGTTGCCGTGCGGCAATCGCGGGTCCGGCCCGGAGCGGAAATCCAGGATCACGGAATTGTGGCGCCGGGTTGGGAGCGCCGTTATAACCGCGCGGGGCAACCGGAGGTCGCGATGCATCTGAGAGTGCGGATAGGGCGGCGGACGACGGTCGCGGGCGGGCTGGTGCTTGCCGGCCTGGGGTGCGTTGCGCTGAGTTCCGGCGCGCTGGCGCAGACGGCGGCCACCCTGTCGATCGCCGTCGCGGCACCGGTCACCAGCATCGATCCGCACTACCACGTGCTGACGCCGAATATCACCATGACCGCGCACATCTTCGATCGGCTGATCGATATGGACGTGAACCAGCGTCCGGTGCCGGGCTTGGCCCTAAGCTGGCGCGCGGTCGACGACACCACCTGGGAATTCAAGCTGCGGCCGGCGAAGTTCCATGACGGCTCGGACTTCACCGCCGAGGATGTCGCCTTCACCATCGAGCGCATCCCCCGCGTGGCGAACAGCCCGAGCTCGTTCGCGATCCAAACTCGAATTCGGTGATGTAGGTGGTCAAACTCGTTCCCAGCGCATCGACACCGAGCGAAAGCATCGTGCTCTTGAGCCCGGTCACGCTGATTGCGAGCGGCGGGACAAGCGCACCAAAAACGAGTGGGACCGTCGCGGCGACGCACAACAGACCCATTTCGCTCTCTTCGTCGTCGATCGCGTATCCCCGATTGCGGGTTTCTTCCAAATCCCTCGCGAGGGCAGACGCCGTCGTAATGGTGCGAGAAGTACGCACTGCAAGCGGTCCGTATTGCGCAACCCATGAGTCCACGGACGCCGCATCAGGGAGCTTTGCCGCGAGCAGCGCTTTCCCCACGCCGGTGGCATGAGTCGGGTTTCGCCCTCCGATCACAGAAGTGAGACGCACCCCGATGCTCGACTCGAGCTTGTCGAAATACAGCACCTCAGCGGCGTCCAGGGTCGCTAAGTGAATCGTCTGCCCCGAGGCGCTCTGCACCTCCGTCAGGAGAGGACGGAGGAACTCGCGAAAATCCAGATTCGAGTGAAAAGTGAATGCTGCCTCGAGCGCGGCGGGTCCGAGCAGATAGGGGCCGCCCAGCTTGAGCTGACTCGCGAAAGCGCGTTCACGCATCGAGCTCAGGGTCCTGTGAAGCGAAGGCTTCGGGATGCCCGTGGCTGCGGAGATCTCCTGGAGGGACGCGCCGGCAGGATGTTCGCCCAGGTACGTGATCACCTGCAGGGCGCGGTCAACGGCCTGATGAGAGGGGGAGCTTGCGTGACCGCTGTCTGCCATGCCCCGATTATGTCATTCCGCCTATAGGAACGCTAATCCGGTAAGCGGATTATGGTGCTATATTGCTGACTT
>JANXRT010000482.1 GCA_025356735.1 Acetobacteraceae bacterium
AGAAGGGCCGGCCCTACGTGGACGGGATCGAGTACACCATCATCCCGAACCGGTCGACCGCGATGCTGGCGTTCATCGCCGACAAGTTCGACATGACTTTTCCGACCGAGGTTTCGGTGGCGCTGCTGAAAGACATCAAGAGCCAGGCGCCGAACGCCGTCTGCGTGATGGCGCCGCAGAACGTCAGCGCCAACCTGATCCTCAACCGTGACAAGCCGCCATTCGACAATGCCGACATTCGCATAGCAATGGCGCTGACGCTGGATCACCAGGCGTTCGTCGATATCCTTTCGGAAGGCCGCGGCAATATCGGTGGGGCGATGCAGCCGGGGCCGGAGGGGGTGTGGGGGATGCCGGCGGAGCGGCTGCGCACCCTGCCCGGCTATGATCCGGACGTCGAAAAGAGCCGTGCGGCGGCGCGCAAGCTGATGGAGAAGAACGGCTACGGGCCGGAGAAGCGACTGGCAGTGAAGATCTCGACCCGCAACATCGCGACCTACCGCGATCCGGCGGTGATCCTGATCGACCACCTCAAGCAGATCTACATCGACGGCGAGTTGGACATCGTCGAGACCGCCAACTGGGACGCCAAGATCACCCGCAAGGACTATGCCGTCGGCATGAACCTGACCGGCTCGGCGGTGGACGATCCGGACCAGAATTTCTACGAGAACTACGCCTGTGGTTCCGCGCGCAACTATCCGGGCTATTGCAACAAGGAGCTGCAGGCAGATTTCGACCGGCAGAGCCAGATGACCGATGTCGAGGCGCGCAGGAAGCTGGTATGGGACATCGACGCGAAGCTGCAGCAGGACGTGGCGCGGCCGATCATCTACCATCTGCGCTCGGCGACGTGCTGGCAGCCTTACGTGCACGGGTTCAGCCCGATGGTGAACAGTTCGTACAACGGCTACCGCTTCGACGGCGTCTGGCTCGACAAGTAGCGATATGGGCGCCTACCTGGTTCGCCGTCTGGGACTGATGATTCTGACCTTGTTCGGAATCTCGGTGATCATCTTCGTTCTGTTGCGGCTGGTACCGGGGGATATCGTCGATATCCTTTTCGACAGCGCGGGGATGGTTAATCCGGCGGAGAAGCTGAAGATCCAGCAGGACCTCGGGCTCGACAAGTCGATCCCCGCCCAATATGCGGCCTGGATCGGCGGGTTGCTGCATGGCGACCTCGGCTACTCGTATGTATCCGAGAAGCCAACCTTGCAGGAGATTCTGCCGCGTCTGCCAATCACGGCGAAGCTGGCGGGGATGGCTTTGGTTTTCGCCGTGGTGATCGGGGTGCCGCTGGGGGTGTTGAGTGCCGTGCGGCAGAATACGTGGCTGGATTACGGGCTGCGAATTTTCAGCCTGACCGGGTTGTCGATGCCTTCGTTCTGGCTGGGGCTGCTGATCCTGATGGCGTTCGTGGCGTTGTTCGGGACCTTGCCGATCTATACCGAGCCGCCGAAGACCGTGCTGGATGGATTTCTGTTGATGGCCGTGCCGGCGGCGGCTGTTGGGTTCCGCAGTTCGGCGCTGATCATGCGGCTGACACGGTCGTCGATGCTGGAGGTTCTGCGGCAGGACTACATCCGGACAGCTCGGGCCAAGGGTGCTTCGCCGGCGGCGGTGAATTTCAGCCATGCGCTGCGCAACGCGATGCTGCCGGTGGTGACGGTGATCGGGATCGAGGCGGCGTTCCTGATCGGCGGGCTGGTGGTGACGGAGACGGTGTTCAACATTCCCGGTGTCGCAAGATTCCTGGTCGAGGCGATAAGGTGGCGGGATTATCCGATCGTGCAGAACCTGGTGATGTTCATTGCCATCGTCGTGGTAATGATGAACTTCCTGGTGGACATGCTGTACGCGGTTTTGGACCCCCGCATAAAGTATTCAGCCTGATGCTAAAACGGATGCGCTCCGGGGCGCTACCCCGGCGGGGTATGGGGCAGAGCCCCATATGACTGCTTACTCCGCTGAGCTGAACCGCGCCGGCGCCAATGCGGTTGGATTTTTCGGCCGGCTGCGCTTCCTCGCGCGTTCGTACCCGCTGGGCGCGATCGGTGCCGTCATCATGGTGGTTTTCGTGTTGTCGGCGATCTTTGCCGGCGTGATCACTCGCTTCGATCCGTTGTCGACGGATGCCAGGATGTCGTTGGCGAAGCCGTTTGGCGTGCATGTTCTTGGTGCCGACTTCATGGGCCGCGACGTGTTCAGCCGGTTGGTCTATGGGGCGAGGATTTCGCTCGCGGTGGCGATTTCGACGACGGCGATCGGCAGCGTGCTTGGGGTCGCGATCGGGCTGACGGCGGGATATTTGGGCGGCTGGATGGATCTGGTGACGCAGCGGGTGACGGACATCATGCAGGCGCTGCCGCTGCTGGTTCTGGCGCTGGTGATGTCGGCGGCGTTGGGGCCCTCGCTGCGGACGACGATCATCGCCATCGCCATTCCGCTGGTGCCGTATTCGGCGCGGGTGATCCGGTCGAACACGCTGGCGTTGCGCGAGTCGGCGATGGTGGAGGCGGCCAAGGCGGTTGGCATGAGCGAGTGGCGGATTGCGATCCGGCACGTGCTGCCGAACACGATCGCGCCTTTGATCGTGCTGGCGACGGCGCAGTTCGGATCGACGATATTGACCGAGGCGTCGCTGTCGTTCCTCGGGCTGGGGATTCCGGAGCCTTATCCCTCGTGGGGGCGGATGCTTTCGGAGTCCGCCGCCGAGTACATCCGCACGGCGCCCTGGCTGGTGATCTTTCCCGGCGTGGTGATCAGCCTGGTGGTGTTCGGCACCAATTTGCTGGGCGACGCCATTCGCGATGCCTTGGACCCGCGCCAGCGTGGATAATTTGCCGTCGTGAATAATCGGGCGGTG
>JANXRT010000516.1 GCA_025356735.1 Acetobacteraceae bacterium
GTCCGACTACCTGCTGGCGGTGCGCCAGGCCGGCGAACGAACGAATTGCCGTGGCAACGGTCGCGCGATCGACGCCCAAGGCAAGCGCCATTGCGGTTGCGGCGGCGGCGTTCTGGGCGTTGTGCGTTCCGGGTAGCGCCGGCGCCTCGGCCATCGCCAGGATTTCCCCTGCGGCGTCGCGAACGACACCGTCATCGCACCAGATGTCCGCCGGATGGTTGCCGGAGATGGTGACGAGGCGGACAGGCCGGTCGCCGATCGCCGCCGCGACGGCGATGCTTTCCTTGTCATCAATGCCGACGACGGCAATGTCGCCGGCGACCTGACGGTCGAACACGCGACGCTTGGCCTGCGCGTAGCCGCCCATGTCGCCATGGCGGTCGAGGTGATCCGGGCTGAGGTTGAGCATCGTCGCCACATCGAACCGGATCGTTGCGAGTCGGTCCAACATGTAAGACGACATCTCCAGAATATAGACGCCGCCATCATCGAGCCGCGGCAGCGCCAGCGCCGGTATCGCGAAGTTGCCGCCAATTTCGTTGGCGATGCCGGCAACGCCCAGGATATGCGCGAGCAGCGCCGTGGTGGTCGATTTACCGTTTGTGCCGGTGATGCCGACGAACCTCGCCCGCGAGCCGGAGCGACGCACGGCCTGGAACAGCAGCTCCGCATCGGACAAAATCGGGACGTCCCTGGACGCCGCCCAGGCGGCGAGCCGATGCGGCGCGGGCAGAAGATGCGGAATGCCGGGCGACAGGACCAGCGCGTCGAAGGATCTCTCATCCAGGCTGGGATCGCCGATCGGCACGTCCGTGACCTGGCGGGAAGCGGCGGCATCGTCCCAGGCCAGCACCTCCGCCCCCATGGCAATCAGCGCGCGCGCGACCGGAAGTCCGTTGCGCCCAAGACCGACGACGGCGAAGCGTTTTTTCATGAACAGGTTGCGGGAGAAAGGAGTCATCGGATTTTCAGCGTCGCCAAACCGACGAGCGCCAGGATCATCGAGATGATCCAGAACCGGATGACGATGGTCGCCTCGGCCCAGCCCTTCTTCTCGAAATGGTGGTGCAGCGGCGCCATCAGGAACACCCGGCGCTGGGTGCGCTTGTACCAGAACACCTGGACGATGACAGACACCGTTTCGACCACGAACAGGCCGCCGACGATCATCAGCACGATCTCATGCTTGGTCGCGACCGCCACGGCGCCGAGCGCGCCGCCCAACGCCAACGATCCGGTGTCGCCCATGAACACCGCCGCCGGCGGCGCGTTGAACCACAGGAAGCCGAGCCCGGCGCCGACCAGCGCCGAGCAGAACACCGCAAGCTCGCCGACGCCCGGCACCGGATTGAGTTGAAGGTAGTCCGCAAAAATGCGGTTGCCGACGAGGTAGGCGATGAGGGCAAAAACGCTGGCGGCGATGATCGTCGGCACGATCGCCAGGCCGTCCAATCCGTCGGTCAGGTTGACGGCGTTCGAGCTGCCCTGCATCACCAGCATCGCGAAAGCGGGAAACAGGAAGCCGAGCGGCAGCAGCAGGTCCTTGAACACCGGAAACGTCAGCGTGGTGCCCAGCGCCGAGCGGTTGAGCGAGACGATCCAGATGCCCGCGACCAGGCCGATCGCCGCCTGGACCCACATCTTGGTGCGGCCCGAAACGCCCTTGTGGCTGCGCCTGGACAGCTTTTGATAATCGTCGATGAAGCCCAGGCCGCCATAGCCGAAGGTGACGAACAGCACCGCCCAGACGTAGCCGCTGCGCAGATCCGCCCATAGCAGGGTCGAAAGCCCGAGCGCGAACAGGATCAGCACGCCACCCATCGTCGGCGTGCCCTTCTTCTCGACGAGGTGGCGCGCCGGCCCGTCCTCACGGATCGGCTGGCCCTGCCGCTGCATCGATTTCAGCCATCTTATCAACGCCGGTCCGAGGACCAGCGCCACGACCAGCGCGGTCAGACAGGCGACCCCGGAGCGGAAGGTGATGTAGCGGATCAGGTTGAAAAGGATGAACTGGTCGGCCAGCGGACGCAGCAGGATGAACAGCATCAGCCGTGCCCCGCCATCGCGGCTTCGCCGGCCATCGCGTCGAGTGCCGCCACCACGTCGCGCATCCGGCTGCCAAGGCTGCCCTTGACCAGGACCACATCGCCCGGGCGCAGCGCCGCGACCAGGAACGGGGCGAGATCCCGGGCGGTTTCGGAGTGTGCGCCACGCTTTGCCGCAGGAATTGCGGCAAAAAGGTGGCAAGCCAAAGCGCCGCAGGTGAACACCAGGTCGGCGGCAGCATCGACTTCAGGCGCCAGGCCGGCATGTTCGGCGGGGCCGATCTCGCCCAGTTCCAGCATGTCGCCGAGCACCGCGATGCGCCGGCGGGCGGGTTGCAGGCCGAGCACCTCCAACGCCGCGCGGACCGAGGCGCCGGAGGCGTTGTAGCTTTCATCGAGCA
>JANXRT010000529.1 GCA_025356735.1 Acetobacteraceae bacterium
TCCGCGTGCAGCTGCGCCACCGACTTGTCCGGCGCCTTGCGCGTCGGGTGCTCGAAAGCCCCGGCGATATAGGCTTTTCCGTTCAAACTCATTCATTTATTCCTTTGAGGCCGTTTCCACCTGCCCCGATTATACCCATCGACCCGGACCGCGCTAGCCAGCCTCCCCCGCCCCCCGCTAGCATCCACCATCGGCGGAACACGGGATCAGGCAAATGAACACGCAGCTCTGGCAGCTCGACGCGACCGACCTCAGCCAAAGAATCCGAACCGGCCAGGTCTCCGCCCGCGAGGCTACCGAGGCCTGCCTGTCCCGCCTGCACGCGGTCAATCCCCGCCTCAACGCCGTGGTCCAATTCATGGACGACGAGGCCCTGAAAACCGCCGACGCCGCCGACGCCCGCCAGTCCGCCGGCGAGCCTCTCGGCCCCCTGCAGGGCGTCCCCGTCACCATAAAGGTCAACGTGGACCAAATTGGCCACCCCACCGACAACGGCGTCGTCGCCTTCAAGGACGCCATCGCCACCGAGGACAACCCCGTCGTCGCCAGCTTCCGCAACGCCGGCGCCATCCTCATCGGCCGCACCAACGTCCCCGCCTTCTCGATGCGCGCCTTCTCCGACAACGCCCTGCACGGCCGCACCCTCAACCCGCGCGACCCGACCATCTCCGCCGGCGGCTCCAGCGGCGGCGCCGGCTCGGCCGTCGCCAGCGGCATCGGCCCAATTGGCCACGGCAACGACATCGCGGGGTCCGTCCGCATCCCCGCCATGTTCAACGGCATCGTCGGCTTGCGCGTCAGCCTCGGCCGCGTCGCCTCGTTCAACCCCAGCCTGAAGGCCGCCCGCCCGCTCGCCGCCCAGCTGATGTCGGTGCAGGGCCCGCTCACCCGAACCGTCCGCGATGCGCGCCTCGCCCTCCAGGTCATGGCCGCGCCCGACCCGCGCGACACGCGATGGGTCGCGGCCCCGATGCGCGGCGCACCCCTCCCCCGCCGCGTGGCATTGGTCCCGGCCAACCCCGGCGGCACCATCCACCCCGCCCAGGCCGAGGCCGTCCGCACCGCCGGCCGCCACCTCGCCGCCGCCGGCTATATCGTCGAGGAAGTCGAACCCCCGTCCATGACCGAGGCGATCGACGACTTCTTCACCATCCTTTCCACCGACGTGCTCGCCGCGCTGGCGCCGCAGATGCATCAGCACGGCGACGAGAACGCAAAGAAGTCGATGAGTTTGTGGCTCGACCTGATGCCGCCCTCCGACATCGGGGCCCTGCTCGGCGCCTACGCCCGCCGCGACTGGTACCTGTACCAGTGGCTGATCTTCATGCAGACCCATCCTCTCGTCGTCCTGCCGACGATGGGCGGCCTCGCCCCCGAACACGACCTCGACATCACCCGCGACGGCCAGATCGACATGATGAACCGCATGCGCGTCGCCCAGCTCTCCCCCATGCTCGGCCTCCCGGCCCTCGCCGTGCCGGTTGGTCACCACGGCAACCTTCGCCCCAGCGTGCAGATCATGGGGCCGCGATTGCGCGAGGATCTTTGCCTGGATGCGGGTGAGGTGATCGAGGCGGCGGAGGGGATCATCCTTCCGATCTAGGCGAGCTTGGGCCCTGCCCCAAACCCCGCCCCACCTTCAGGCATCGGGATGGCGTCCTGGAAGCGCAGCGCTCGGTAAGCGGTTCTGTGTGGATCGAAAGGTGGTGTTCACCGCATAGGCGCCTTGGTACCGTGCCGGATAGTGGTCAGCCGGATGCAACGGCGCATTTCAGGATCGGAAGCTTTGATGTCGGGGCACGTCGAAAGCTCGGGGCACGTCGAAAGTCAGATGGCTGGAACAACGGCGCAGTCCGGCAACGTTTCCGATCCTGACAAGGCCGCCCGGCTCAGCGTCACGAAAAACATCCTCTCCGTGCGTGGCCTTGCCTGCCTGATGATCGTCGCCTTCCACGTCGTCGGCGACGACGCCGGCGAGGGGCTGCATCTGCCCGACGGTTCTCTCTGGCACTACGCCATGAAAAGCATCGTGTTCCTCAGGCTGCCGCTGTTCACCGTGGTATCTGGGTATTTCTATGGCGGACATCGGACGACCCAGGCCGAGTTCGTTTCGTTTTGGCAAAAAAAGGCGTCGCGCATCGCACTCCCGTTTGCCTGCATGACGGTCATCGCATGGCTTCTGCGCCGGTACTTCTTTGCCGAGCCGAAATCCCTGCTGGACGCCTTCGCCTATGGCTATGAGCAGCTGTGGTTCCTCGAGGCCCTGCTGGTTATTTTCGCGGCGGTGTCGGTGTGGGACGTGCTGGGCCGCCCGGGCACCGGCGCCCTCGTGGTTGCGGCCGTGGCGGCGGTGATGGTCATGCAGTCCTTCAACTCGGTCCCTCAGCTTCTCAGCCTGTCCGACGCGATCCGGCTGACGCCCTATTTCCTGTTCGGCATCCTGTTGCGGGAGAACGGCGACCGGCTGCGCGACCCGAAGCTCGGGCTGTTCGCCCTGGCGATCACCGCGATCGTCCTGGCCAGCCAGCAATTCGCCATGCTCGGCCTTGCCAACGACATCAACCGCACACAGATGCCGGCCGTCCTGGCCGGGATGGCGGGGTCGGTCTTCCTGTTCCAGAGACTGCCGTGCAACCCCCTGCTGGAGACGATCGGCAGCTACTCCTACCCGATCTTCCTCTGGCACGTCGTCATCGGCGCGGCCGCCAGGCTGACCCTCGTCAGGCTTGGCATCACCAGCACCCCCCTGCTGTTCGTGCTCATCTTCGCCGCCGCCGTGAGCGGACCCATCCTCCTGCTGCACCTGCTGCGCCGAACCCCCTGGCTCAGCATGGCCCTGACCGGCGAGAGGGCACCGCCCAAGGGAAGCCGGCTGTTTCGCCCAGCGCCCTCCAGACCGCTCAATCAGGTCGCGCCGCAGCCGTAGCCGCGTGTGAACAGTACCCCGAGGCATGTCGAAAGGCACGCGCCCTAAGGTGCATTGCAAACCTGCGGACAAACGTCGAAAGGTCGCCATAGGAAATAATTAGGCAGATAAAATGAAAAACCTTGGGGATGCCGGGAAACCGCTGTCGTCTCAGGCCTGAACCCGCATGTCCCTCGCACAGATCATCGGCAACTACGACAATCCGAACTCGATCGGCTCGAAATTCCGCCGCCGCCGATCCGGCCCGCTGAAAAGCATGATCGAGAACATCTTCGCGCAGCAAGGCAAGGTCTCGATCCTCGACGTGGGCGGCATGGAATACTACTGGAGCCTGTTCCCGCAGGAGTTCTACCTCGCCCACAACGTCAGGATAACCCTGCTCAACCTGCGCGACGACATCCGCCCGGTGGCCCACCCGGACTACATCGAGGCCCGCGAGGGGGATGGCTGCGCCCTGCCGTTCGCCGACAACCATTTCAACATCTGCCACTCCAACTCGGTCATCGAGCATGTCGGCAACTGGCACCGCAAGGTATGCTTCGCCGAGGAAATAACCCGCGTCGCGCCGCACTATTTCCACCAGACCCCGAACTTCTGGTTCCCCTGGGAACCCCATTTCGGCTTTCCGATCTACCACTGGCTGCCCGACCCCGTGAAGCTGGCGATCGCCCGCAGCCGCAAGCTCGGATGGTGGCAACGCGCCGACACCGTCATGGACGGCATGATCCGCGTCGAACACGCCAGCCTGCTCAACCGCCACATGATGACCTACCTGTTCCCGAACGCGGAACTGGTCGAGGAACGGCTGTTCGGAATGACCAAGTCGTTCGTGGCGATGAGGTAGGAAGAAAAGCTGGGGCTCTGCCCCTGACCCCGCCGGAGTAGCCCCCGGGGCGCCTTACTTAAGGAGCAATCATCCGGTCAATGCGCCACGGCCTCACCTGCGCTTGCCGCCGGCTTGCGGGCGAACAGCAGCGCGACGGCGGCGACGCCAAGCAGCACGCCGATCACCGCGAAGGTGTCGCTGAAGCCCATGATCAGCGCCTGTCGCCGGACGAGGCCGCCAAGGGCGACAATCGCCTTGTGCGTGGCCGCGGCCGGGTCGGTGACCCCGTGCGAGGTGAAGTAGTCCGTTATCGCCGCGAGACGGTGGCGCACCTCGTCGCGCGACAGCGTCACGGACTGGCCGATGATGTTGGAGTGGAACTGCTCGCGCCGGGTCAGGATGGTGGCAAGCGTCGCCGTGCCGACGGCGCCGCCAAGGTTGCGCAGCATGTTCGATAGCCCGGACGCCGCACCCGCCTCGCTGGCGGCGATCCCCGCGGTGGTGATCGCGCTGACAGGCGTGAGCACCAGGGCCTGGCCCATCGCGCGCACGATGTTGGGAATCCAGAACTGGTCGCCGGACGTGTCGAGCGACAGGCTGGTGTTCATGAAGCAGCTCGCGGCGAAGATGCCGATGCCGAGGCAGCCGATGTAGCGGACGTCGAAGCGTTTGATCAGCCACGGCACGAACGGGATCAGCAGCAATTGTGGCAGGCCCGTCCAGGCCAGGACGTTGCCGATCTGCTCGGCGTTGTAACGCTGCACCTGGGCCAAGTATTGCGGCAGGATGTAGACGGTCCCGAACAGCGCGAAGCCGACCAGCACGTTGGCGATGACGCCGATGCCGAAGTTGCGGCGCATCAGCAGCCGCAGGTTGACCAGGGGTTTGCCCACCGTCAGCTCGATCCAGACGAAGGCGGCGAGGAACACCCCGGCCACGATCGCCAGGCGCAGGATGAAGGGCGAGGCGAACCAGTCTTCCTTGTTGCCCTCCTCCAGCACGGTCTGAAAGGCGGCCAGTCCGATCGCCATCGTGACGATGCCGGCCCAGTCGCCCTCCCTGAGCAGGGCGAGCCGCATCGGCTGACGTTCGAGGGTCAACGCAAGCGCCACCACCATGATCGCGCTCGGCAGCGCGTTGATGAAGAAGATCGTCTGCCAGCCGTAATCTCGGTCAGGTAGCCGCCGATGGTCGGCCCGATCGCCGGCGCGAAGGTCACCGACAGCGCGAACAGGGCCAGGCCGATCGGCTGCTGCCGCTTGGGCAGCCGGGTCAGCACCATGGTGAACGCCATCGGGATCAGGATGCCGCCGGCGAAGCCCTGAAGGCCGCGCATGACGATCATCGAGCCGAGGTCGTGGGTGAACGCGCAGCCGATCGAGAACAGCGGAAACAGCACCGCGTTGACCAGCAAATAGCGCCGGAATGAGAACACCCGGCTCAGGTAGTCGGTCAGCGGAATGACGACGATCTCGCCAATCAGGTAGGAGGTCGAGATCCAGGCGCCGTTATCGACCCCCGTGCCGATGCCGCCCTCGATGTCGAGCAGCGAGGCGTTGGTGATCTGGATGTTCAGGATCGCCATGAACGCGCCGATCATGCACGCCAGCACGGCGATCCAGTCCTTGACGCCCGCACCCGGCGATGTCGTGCCGCTCATGGCGCCGCACCCTTCGCCATCCGCGTCTCGGCGCCGAGCCTGGTGTCGATCACCGGCGTCACCGACATGCCGGGCCGAAGGTCTTCGAGGCCGGCGGTGCCCGTATCCAGCGTGATCCTGACGGCGATGCGCTGCACGACCTTGGTGAAGTTCCCGGTCGCGTTGTCGGGCGGAAGCAGGGCGAAGGTCTGGCCGCTCGCCGGCGCCAGGCTGTCGATCCGGCCGTGATAGGTGCGGTCCGGGAACATGTCGACCTGGATCGTCACCGGCTGCCCGTGGTGGACCTCGGTGAGCTGCGTCTCCTTGAAGTTGGCCACCACATAGGCGGCGGTCGGCACCACGGACATCAGCTCCGTCCCGGCCTGGACGTATTGCCCGACGCGCAGGGTTCGGTTGCCCACCGTGCCATCCGCGGGCGAGGTGATGGTGGCGTAGCCGAGATTGAGCGCCGCCTGCGCCTGCACCGCCTGGCTATGGCCGAGGGCGGCACGCGCCTGAGCGAGCTCCGCCCTTTGCAGGCTGACCTGCGTCACGGTGGAGGCCAGTGCTGCTTCGTCACGCCGAATGCCCGCCAGCGCGACGGCGATGCGCGACGCTGCCTGTTGCGCGTTCTGCACGGAACCGAAGCCGGTCTGCGCCAGATAGGCGTAGCGCTGGCTTTCCTGCTCGGCGAAGGTCCGGTTGGAACGATCGACCACGATCGTCGCCTTGGCGGCTTCGACGTTCGACGCCGAGGCGTGCGGCGGCTGGTGATCGATGGGCTGAATGCCTTTCAGAGTGCCGCCGTCGACTCCGTGCGCATGAGCCAGTACCTCACCGCGCTGATGAACGAGTTGCGCGTGCTTGGAGTCACAACGCTCTACACGATGGAAGTGCCCGAGATCATCGAGCCCCACATCCGGGCGCCGATCAGCAATCTGTCCGTCCTCGCCGATAACCTGGTGCTGATGCGCTACATCGAGCAGCAGTCGCGTCTGCACCGCCTGATCTCCGTGCTCAAGGTCCGCAACAGCGACTTTGACCCGCGCCTCTACCCGTTCATCACCACCGATCACGGTCTGCAGATCCAGGAAGCGTTTAGTGACCCGGAAGCGGGCACAATCAACGATCGCCGTAAAGGCAAGGTGCCGGTTCAGGGTCAAGGGCCACAGCGAGAGCGTGGTTCATGAAGGCGGTGCTGATGGTGGATGACGAGTTCGGCATTGCCGAGCTGTTCGATGCGATTCTGACCGATGAAGGCTTCCGCGTGCTGACCGCCATCAACGGCAAGCACGGCCTGGAGGTGCTGGCCAACCTGGTCTTTCTTGACTACATGATGCCGGTGATGGATGGCGCCGCGATGCTGGGCGCCATGACAACAGACCCCATTCTCCGGGACATTCCGGTCGTGATGATGAGCTCGATGCCCGAAGCGACGGTTGCCAAGCGTGCTTGGGATACGCCGCCTTTCTGTCCAAGCCATTCCGGCTCCTCGAAGTCGTCAACCTGGCTGCGCAGCTGGTCGGAAAAGGCATCACGGCCGCCTGATCGGCCCTACGTCCAGCCCGGGCGCCAGCCGCCGCCCGCACCACCCTTCACCGACAACAACCGCGTAAACGGCAGGCGCCGCCTAAAGCCTGGCCGCATCATGCCCAAACACAGGAATTCAGCACAGTGTCATTTGAGCCGTCGACCCCGCCCATATGGGACGCGAGACACCTGCGCTTCGCCACGGACGCTGCCGGTGTCGCCTTATGGTCGTGGAACGTCGACACCGACAAGATCAGCATGGACGAGCGCGCTTTCAGCATGTGGGGGGTCCCGAACAATGCAACGGTCACCTTCGAGGACCTGTCGGCTCATATCCATCCAACCGACCTTGATCGAGTGAGAGCGGATTTCGCAGCGACGCGCGCGCTCCTCGGCGCCTACGAAATCGACTTCCGCATCCAGGTCAGCGACGAGATCCGTTGGATCTCCGCCAGAGGCCAAGGCAATGATGACGGCATGGTGGGTCGGATCATGTTCGGGGTTTTTCTCGACGTGACACAACGCAAGCAGTCCGAGGAAGACAATGAGCTGCTGGCCGACGAGATGAGCCATCGGGTCAAGAACCTGCTGCTTATTGCCTCTGGCCTGACCGAGATCGCGTCGCGCGAGGCGGCGACGAAGGAGGACATGGAGCGCGACCTCACGAACCGGCTAACCGCCTTGGGGCGTGCCCACGATCTCGTCCATCCTGATCCAGGTCAGGACAAGGTGGCGGCGCTGCTTGGCGACCTGCTGACGGTCCTGCTGGCACCCTACGCTGACAAAGGATCCTTCAACGGACGCGTCTGTATTTCGGTGCCGAACGTGGCCGTAGGCAATCTTGCGACCACAACGTTGGCCCTGGTCGTCCATGAACTGGCATCCAACTCGCTCAAGTATGGCGCGCTCTCGGTGCCAGGCGGCACGCTGAATGTGTCATGTCCTGCCGAAGGCAACCATGAAGTGGTCCTCCTTTGGACCGAACGCGGCGGACCATCCGTTGCAGCGCCCACAGCGCCGGCAGGCTTCGGCAGCAAGATGGTCAGCCGCAGCATGACCAGTCGTCTCGGTGGCTCAATCGTTTTCCATTGGCCAGAAGAGGGCGTGGTCGCCACGCTGCGGATGAACAAGGATCATCTCGCCGCGTGAGTGAACCTTGGGAGCATCATTCTTACGGGAACTGTGCACAACACTGATGCAGCGGCGGCATTGGCTCAGGGAGATGCCCTTATTGCAGATAATGCGCTGGCAGCCCTGCCGTTCACAACGGACCTATCAGGGACCGATCTCGGCGGCCTCACGCTGACACCAGGCGTCTACAAGTTTGCTTCATCTGCACAGTTGACGGGAACACTCATTCTAAATTCATTAGGCAATTCGAATGCGCTGTTCGTATTTCAGATTGGCACTACGCTGACGACTGGAAATGCTTCCAATGTCAGTGTTATCAATGGCGGCACCAATGTCGGCGTGTACTGGGACGTTGGTAGTTCAGCGACCCTTGGCACAAGCACAGTGTTTGCAGGGAATATTCTTGCTGACCAGAGCATCACCTTAAATACAACGGCCGGCATTCTCTGCGGCAGGGCCATAGCGCTAAATGCTGCGGTGACAATGGACACGAACACCATCTCCGACAGTTGCAGCGGCCGTACGGACTTTGGCAGTGGCGGCTTCGGTGGCGGCTTCGGCGGGACCACCGTTCCGGAACCTGCCTCTCTGACACTTCTAGGCATTGGTGCAGCGGCTCTCGGCATAACTGTTCGGCGTAGGAGAGCATAATCATTCCCTAATCTGGCTAGTTGGAGAGAGAACGGAGTTGGTTGAGGATCCTCTTGAGAATTGCTCACATGCTAAATGACTAGGGGTGGCGACTTGCAGGGGGCGCAAAGGATGGTACCTCTGCTCAGGTGTTTTTGAAGGGGAATAGTTGCGACTAGGCGAGGCTTTGCAGGCCGCTCATGTCGAAAGCGTTTGCTTCAGCTGCGGCACTCACCGACGTGCGAAAGGAACGATTTTTGCTCCGGAGTACCCTTGATCGTCCAAGCATCCCTCCATCGCCTGAGCAAGCGTGGCGGGGCTGAAGGGTTTGAAAAGACGCGGCAGAGCAGGCATAGCGTTGCGGTGTAGATCCGGATGGTTCGTGGCAAGCAGGATGGCTAGTCCCGGCCATAGTCTTTGCACTTCCGCAGCGAGTTCAACGCCCGTCGCACCGGGCACCGTGTAATCCGTGATCACCAGTTCAACCTCCGCGCAAGCCGCCAGCATCTCCAGCGCTTCCTGGCCCGACGCGGCGGCGAACACCGTATAGCCGAGTGCCTCCAGCATACCGACTGTCGTCTGCAGCACGAGAGGATCATCGTCAACGACCAGTATTGTGCGACCGCCCGGCGGTTTCGTTTGGACTGGCTCGGAAGTTTCCACTGAAGAAACGGTGGCCGCGATCTCCGCCCGAGGAAGCCACAGCTCGGCGCTTGTGCCGGCCTTGTCCTGACTGCGCAGCACGAGCTGGCCCCCGGATTGGGCGGCAAGGCCGTGCACCATCGACAGCCCCAGCCCGGTGCCCTTGCCGGCGGCCTTGGTCGTGAAGAACGGCTCCATGGCTCGGATCAGGGTGGCCTCGTCCATTCCTTCGCCGGTGTCCGTCACGCTGAGCACGACATAGGATCCGATCGCCAGACCCCCTGCCTCGCCCGGTTTCACCTCCTCCTCGCGCGCCGCGATCGTGAGTTCGCCACCCTCCGGCATGGCATCGCGCGCATTCACGGCCAGGTTGAGCAAGGCCAGCTCCAACTGGTTCGCGTCCACGTGGGCGGACGCCAGGACCGTCGGAAAACGGGTCTCGATCCTGACGCCGGCACCCAGCGAGCTGCGCAGCAGGTCCGCCATGCCGTGCGTCAGACCCTGCAGATCGACAACCTCCGGCTCCAGCGCCTGGCGGCGGCTGAAAGCCAGCAGGCGCTGGGTCAGCGCCGATCCCTTGTTGGCTGCCTTGACGGCGGTGTCGAGCAGCCGCGCGGCCCGTCGATCCTCCTGCGGCAGGTGTCCGCCAAGCAGTTCCAGGCTGCCCAGCACGATGGTGAGCAGGTTGTTGAAGTCATGCGCGATGCCGCCGGTAAGCTGTCCCATCGCCTCCATCTTCTGGGCGTGACGCAGCGCGGCCTCGGTTGCGCGATGCTCCGCCATCTGAGCCGTGAGCCTGGTGTTGATGGCATCAAGCTGGCTCGTCCGCTGGGCAAGATCGAGTTGCAGCCGGAGCATGTCGCCGAAACGCCGGCTGGACTGCCAGCTGGTGACGGCCAGTGCCGCAAGGAAGACCACGCTCATCCCGGCAGCGGCGAGGGACCGCTGCGTCCCTTCCGAAGCGAACCGGATGGCGAGGGGCAGACCAGCCGGCAGGATGTAGGCGAGCACGGTGGGCAGGTGCGCGAAGTGAAACGCCGCGGCACCCGCGCACATGCCCCCGATGAGGAACGCCCAGAGAAGCTGGTATGTCTCGGATGGAGGAAACAGCAGGAGCGCTCCGCTACCCCAGGCCAGGCCGGAAGCAAGCGCGCCGCACGTGCCGAGGATGGCCCATTTCCGGCGCTGCGCCGCATCGGGCGGGGCGCTGCGGTAAGCCCGCCAGACCGCAAGCCGTGAAACCGCAAGCGACAGGACGACCGCCAGCCAGGCGTAGAGTTCATCGTTCCGTCCGACGCCGACGAGCACCGCCGCCATGAGTGTGGCGTTGACGATCGAGACGATCATCGTGGCCGGTATCTGCTGATAGACCGCTCGGACCCGCTCGGCGCGGATGTCGGCTTCGGAGGTGATCAACTCGCTCATTGGTTTCCCAACATTCGGGCAGCCCGACGAGGTGGCTTGGGGAGAACGTCAGGTCACGGCCTTTCTATAGCCTATAGAAGCACGATTGGGGCTGAAATTGATCCCTCGTGGTGGCCGTCGCTCACGATGGACAAGATTAGCGAGATCGGGCCGGATGAACGGATCGCATCCTCATTCCGAAACTGTAAGCGGCATCACATTCGGATCGCAAAGTACAGCGTAGAGGAAACGACAGTAATCAGCCCAGGAGGAAACGATGTCTGCCAATCACGGCTCTCCCCCGCGCGGCCTTGCCGCCACGAGGTCTCCGCTTTTTCAGGGTCGCTTCGGTCGAATGTTCCGAAACCTTGCCGCGGCCCGGTTCGGAAACACCGAGGCGGACAATCTGGCGAACCTCGCGGCCTTGGCCGACGCCATGAAGGGGGGAGATGATCCTCCGACCGACGGACCCGATCCGGAGGAAAGCGGCATTCCATCCCTCTACACGTATTTCGGTCAGTTCGTGGACCATGACATCACGTTCGATCCGGTCAGCGTGCTGACCAAGTCGCAGGACCCTGACGGGCTCGTCGATTTTCGCAGCCCGGCGCTGGACCTGGACAATGTCTACGGTCGTGGACCGAGCGACCAGCCATACATGTACGACGGCCTGAAGTTCCGGCTGGGCGAACCGCTTGCCGGCGACGGGGTGGTCGGCGCCACCGACCTGCCGCGATTCGCCGGCCGCGCGCTGATCGGCGATCCGCGCAACGACGAGAACAGCATCATCTCGCAGCTGCAGGGATTGTTCCACCGGTTCCACAACCGGATGGTCGACGACAATCCCAGCCTGAGCTTCGAGAAGCTTCAGGAACGGGTTCGTTTTCATTATCAATACATGATCCTGCATGATTTCCTGCCGCGGATCGTCAGCTCGACGGTCTTGGATGGCCTCAAAACCGGCAGCCATTACGACCGAAGCAAGTTGAAGTTCTTCCATTGGAAGAACATACCGTTCATGCCGGTCGAGTTTTCCGTCGCGGCCTACCGCCTCGGTCATTCGATGGTCCGGCCCGGCTACCGCCTCAACAATGCGGCCAACATGCTGCTGCCGATCTTCCCGACGGCGGCCTCGCCGATCGGCCTGACCGGCTTTCAGACGATGGCCGAAGGCCGGGCGATCGATTGGGGGCGGTTCATTGATGTCGGTGCGCCTCGGCCCTATGGCGGTCCCGGCAAGGATGCGGACAACAAGCAGCGGCTGCAGTTCGCCTACCGCATCGACGCCTCGCTGGTCAATCCGTTGAGCAACCTGCCGCCGAACGTCGCTTCCGATCCCCCGCCATCCCTGGGGCTTCGCAATCTTGAGCGTGGCTGGCGGCTCGGACTGCCCACCGGCCAGGCTGTCGCCAAGGCTATGGAACTTCCGGTCATTCCCGACGCCAAGCTTCTGATCAACAAGGCGGTGGACACGCAGGACGACGGCGTCAAGCTGCTGCCCATCGACCAGGTGGCCAACGGCGCGTTCGCCAACAACTGTCCGCTCTGGGCCTACATCCTGGCCGAGGCCAGCCTGAACAGGAAACCCGTCGCGGTGCCGGCGGCGGGCGCGCCGGCGACCGTCAACACGCCGCAGCTTGGGCCGGTGGGTGGCAGGATCGTCGCCGAGGTCATGCTCGGGCTGATGTTCGGGGACGGGTCATCCATGCTGTCGCTCGATCCCAGCTGGGCACCGGTCACCGGCACCGGCTTCAAGCTGAAGGACATGGTCGCCTACGCCCTGATGCAGGGACCGGCGCTTCACTGACGCGAGACGGGAGAGTCTGGGGTTCGGGAGGGTCGAACCTGAGCGAAGGCTCTCCCGTTCTATAGGCCGGCTCGCTTTTCTGCGCGGCGCGCCCGGTGCAAGGGAGATATCCGTGTTGTTCAACAGCTCGATTCTTGATGTGACGGTCGGACTGGTATTCAGCTTCCTGGCGCTCAGCCTGGCCACCGGGATGATCGTCGAAGCGATTTCGTCCCTCCTGAAGCTGCGTGCCAGCACGCTGCGCCAAGGGGTCGGACAGTTGGTGAACGATCCGGGCTTCACCGCCTTGGCCAAGGACCTTTATGAACATGCGGCGGTCAACCCGCGCGGCTCAGGGGCTGGCAGGAACGACGCCGATCAGCCCGCCTACATCGAGGCCCAGCAGTTCGCCAATGCTCTGCTGGATGTCACCGGAATGTCGCCCGTCCTTGCGAGCACAGAAGCCACGGACACCACGTCCCCGGTCGGGGCGCTGAAGGCCGCCGTGGATGCCAACGTGCCGCCGGCGACGAATGCCCAGATCAACCAGCTGCTGACCGGCATCATCAATCGCACCCTGGGCAATCCGGCCGAACTGAAGCGGGAGATCGCAGCCTGGTTCGACAACGGCATGGACCGGGTAAGCGGGGGCTACAAGCGCTGGTCACAGATAACCTCGGTCATCGTTGCACTCGTGTTGGCAGCGGCCCTGAACGTGGATGCGCTCCGCATCGGCCGGACGCTGTGGGACCAGCCGGCGATCGCCGACCACCTGAAGGCCAGCGGCAGCACGCTGAGCCTTGACGACGCGCTGACCGAGATGAACACCAACCTGCCGGTTGGCTGGCCGCAGGGATTCCTGATGAAGGCCGGAGCCACGGCCGATCCGGTTCACATAACCAGACAGG
This sequence comes from Acetobacteraceae bacterium, assembly GCA_025356735.1. Taxonomy (GTDB): domain Bacteria; phylum Pseudomonadota; class Alphaproteobacteria; order Acetobacterales; family Acetobacteraceae; genus PALSA-911. The sequence goes on from JANXRT010000529.1 coordinate 13,423, forward strand.
ACGGGTTGAGGTCGGCTCCTGGCTGGATGCTTTCGGCCTTGGCCACTCTGTTCGGGGCGCCGTTCTGGTTCGACATCCTGCAACGGGCCGTACGATTGAAGGGGACAGGTCCGGCGCCGGCTGCCGACGAGAAGAAAATATAGCCGCGCTTCGAAGGTCAGCCTGCCACCGGTTCCGCTACATCCGCAACGTCGTCACGCCAGCGGATTGCCCGAGCTTGACGAGCACCGTCCGGGTAAGGGCGTCGAAGCGCCACGCCTCGGTCGCCGTATCGAACGTTGCCTGCGTGATGGCGTCCGTCAGCGGCGCGCCGTTCCGCGTGATCGACGCGGGCGCGGCGTCGGCGTGAACCTGCAACGACGTCGCGGCAGGCCGGGCCGAGACCGCGATGGTCGTGCCGGTCGCATCCTTGGCGCACGTCACCTCGGTGCCGTCGAACGCGGTGAACTGCGACGAGCCGGCGGGGAAGATCAGAAAACTCCAGGCGCCGTCCGGCGTGCGGAGCGCGGGGTTGTTGACGTAGTCGGCGTCGCAAAGCGTGTCGACATCGTCCGCCAACATCGGCACGATCGCCCCCTGCCGCACGAATACAGGAACGTGCGTCGGGTCGTGATCGGCCCAGCCAATCGTTTGCCTGCCGGCGTGGCGGGCACCGGTCCAGAAGTCGAACCAGTTTCCCTCGGGCAGATAGACCTGCCGCGCCGTGGCGTTGGGGCTGACGATCGGCGCCACCAGAAGCTCGTCGCCGAAATGATAGACATGGCGGACGCCGAAAACGTTGCCGTCGGCCTGCGAGAGCAGGACCAGCGGCCGGATAATCGGCAGCCCGGTCATGCTGGCGCGTTTCGCATAGGTGTAGATGTACGGAAACAACCTCGTGTGCAGGCGGGCATAAAATCGAAAGTTGTCGAGCGCCTGCTCGCCGTAGCGCCAGGGATACTGCAACTCGCGGGTAACCTGACGGTGCATCTGCATAATCGGCGAGAAGCAGCCGAACTGGGTCCAGCGCATGAACAGGTCCGGCGGCGACCCGCTGAAGTTGGTATCCTGGTAGCCGCCGGTGTCGTGGCCCCAGATGGCGTAGCCGCTCATCGCCGCCGACTGGCCGGCGACTATCACCGACGGCAAGCCGTTGTCGCCGAAATTGGGCTCGTTGTCGCCGGCCCAGCTGCCCGGCAGCGCCTGCGAGCCGACGAAGCCGCTGCGCGCGAACAGGATGCCGTCCGGCCCCAGCACCTCCTGGACGGCGCGCTGGTACTCGAGGCAATAGGCGTTCCGCATCTCGACTCCGGTGCGGCCGTCGGCATAGTGCGCGCCCGGCGGAATATAGGTGTTGATCCCGTTGCCGCTCTCGCCGTCATCGGTCTTGAAGCCGCCGATGGCCGACTGCTTCGTCCCCGACCGGGTCGTCACCTTCGCTTCCTCGACAAGCCGGCCGAGCTTGCCCGCGACCGCCTGGCGTGCCTGCGGATTGGTGAAGTCGATCGGGCTGCCGTGCCCCTTCCACCACGGCACCACGAGCGGCGGTCCGTCCGCCGACTGGCGCACGAACAGGCCCGCCGCCGCCATCTCGTCGTAGCCCTCGGCGCGGCCGAGATCCTGTCCCGGCACCTGTTCGTCGAACGAGGACACGTTCACGAATGGCGTCATCCAGCAAATGACCTTCAGCCCGTTGCCCTGCAGGAACGTCATCATCTCCGCGACGGAGGCGAAGCCGGCATGGTCCTCGCCGTCGATCGACGCGCCGCGGCCGAACTGGGCCATGTTTAAACGAAAATCGTTGTAGCCGATTTCCCACGGCGAATCGAACACGAACGCTGAAACCGGGATGCCGCGCTTGCGGAACTGGGTGACCGCGTAGCGCACCTCGCCGCCGCTGCGCCAGATGTCCGACGAGATCCACGGGCCGAAGGTGAACGGCGGCGGCAGCGGCGGCCGGCCCGCATACGCCGTGAAGCGGGAGACGACGTCCGCGAGGTGCGGGCCGAACACCACGTTGAAGCGCAGGCTGGGAAAGAAGTTGGCGACCACATAACGCCCCGCCGCCGCCGCGCGCATGTCGAACCGGCTCTCCGCGGCCGAGTCCAGATGGAAGCCGTAACCGCGGCTGCTCACGAACCACGGCGCCACCTTGTAGGACCGGTCGGTCTTGACGCCCGGCTCGTCGAAGGTGAGCGTGTCCACTACCCGCCCGGCAGCATCGAGGTTCACGAAGCGCTCGCCGAAGCCGTAGAAATGCTCGGTCGCATCCGATGGCGCGGCGACCGCCGTGGCAAGCGGGACCGTGCCGCCCCAATCGGTGACCTCGTAGCGCATTACGCCGTCGTGCGGAAAGGTCAGCCGCGCGGTGACGCTGCCCGCTCCAAGCCGCTGCGTGAGCTCGACCCCGCCCGGCACGTCGCGGCTGGACAGGACCTCGCCGACGAACGCCGCTCCGCCCGGCAGTTGCACCGCAGGCGGCGCGAAACCGACGACGAGCGCGTGCTGCGCGCCGCCGAGATCCGGGCCGGCAAGTGCTACATGCCCCGATTGCCGGTAGATGCGTCCCTGCAGCCCAGCGGAATCGACCGCGATGAACGGTCCGGACGGCTGCAACACCCAGGCGACGTCCTGCGGAAACGGGTTGGCCATCGCATCGCTCCCCGATCTATGGGCCTCTTAGCCTATGAGACCTGCAACCATCGCGCCAGCGACGGCACGCCGTCTTGGTCCACCACGAACAGCATGTACCAGCCGGCCGGCAGGACCGTCCGATCGCCTGGCAAGGTCGCGTCGAGGGTTGCGGGCGGTGTCACGGTGAACGGCAGGTCCACCAGCCGCTGCGCGCCGTTGAATGAGTGCGTCGTCAGCCCAGGCGCGATCAGGCAGGCCGAAGCGATCCCGGCGGCGTTCGGCGACAGGATCGCGATCGTGTCGCCGTGGCGCGCCTGCCGCGGCGCATCGTCGATCGCCGGACGCACGTTCTTCCGGAACAGATAGGGCGGGCTGAAGATCTCCAACCGCTCCTCCTCGAACGGATCGGCCGGCAGCCAGGCCGTCTGCGACCCCTTGTCGGGGTTCCCGCCGGCCGACAGCACGCGCCCGTCGGGCAGCAGGAGCGCTACGGAATGGTACAGCCGGGCGACGGTGGCGGGCGCAGTGATCGCCCATGTGTCGGACGCGGGATCGTAGATCTCGGCCTCCAGCACCTCGCGCCCGCCCTGCGGGTCCACCACGTTGCCGATGGCGCTGGCTTCGCGGGTGACGCCGCCACCCACGGCGATGACTGTGCGGTCCGGCAGGATCACGGCGTTGACGTGCATGCGCTCGTGGTTGAGCGGCCGCTTTGTCTCATAGCGTGGCGGCGCCACGGTCAGATCGACGATCGCGACGCGCCGCGTCGCCTGGCCGCGCGGGGCGCCGTCCTCGTCCTCCGGGCCGCCGCCAAGGATCATCACGCGCTGCGCCTGCGCGGGCGGCAGCAGGACGCTGGCGCACTGGTTGCATCGGTCAGGATCGTCCAACCCGGCGACGTTGACCGAACCGGCCGGATTTATCGGGTCGAACAGGAACGGCGTCGAGGCGCCCTGGGTATCCATCTTTCCGCCGGTGAAGAACAGTCGGCCGTCACGGACCTGGAAAAGATGCGGATAGAGCGGCAGGTCGAAGTCGCGCGTCGTCACCCACGCTGCCGTGCCAGGCGCCGCGTTGCGTTCCAGCGTGTCGTTGGTGTGGTCGTCGTTCGTCTCCCGCTCGTCCAGGCCGGACGCCGCGAGGACCGCTCCGTCATCCAGCCGCAGCACCGTCGGATACCACCGCCCACGCGCCATCGGCTGGCCCGGGCTCCAGGTCGCCGCGACCGGATCGAAGAGGAGCACGTCGCGGATGCCGGCGAAGCCGTGGCCGGCGCCCTGTGCCTGCCCATTCACGATGACCTTGTCGTATTCGCCCGTGCCTCCCGCCGCCACGATGCGGCCGTCCTCGAGGAACGCGTGCCCGCAGCAGAAGAAATCCACCACCGAGCCATCCTCCCGTCGCAGCGTCGGCACCGGCTGAAAGGTCTCCGGCTGCAGCACGCCGGATGCGGGATCCCACACCACGCTGGTGAAAATCCGTTGCTGTTCGTTGCCCAGGAAGGCCGGCCGGAAACGGAAGGCGTTGTTGCCGGAGCCCGCGAAGAACAGCACCTTTCCGGTATGCAGCAGGCCCGCATGGACCGGCAGCACCTCCGAGAGATAGGGCAGCAGGCGCCAGACTCCCTTTCGTTTCGCGTCGTCGATGTCGAGCGCCAAGTCGGTGACCGCGAACGACGCCCGGTTGAGCCCGGGATCGTCGCTGACCTGGAACACGACGGCCTTCGGACGGCCGGCGCCGACCGGCGTCAAGGCGAGCCCGCCGCCCTGGTTCTCGGCCGAGCCCCAGCCGTCGAACCGCACCCAGGGGCCCCAGCCGTCCTGCACCGCGCCGGCCGCGTCGAGGTTCCAGCCGACCCGGCAGAACCCGGCGTTCTCGCCCGGCGGAGCGTCGATCTGGAAGACGACGAGCTCCGGCCGGCCGTCGCCGTCGAGATCGGCCACGGCAACGCCGGCGCCCTGGTTGAACCAGGAGAACCAATCCACCTCCATCCACTCGCTCCAGCCCGCGACCGCTCCGTCCGGGGTCAGGGCCCGGCCAACGCGATAGAAGCCCTTGTTCGGCCGACGCGGATTGTCGGTATGGAAGTCGTCGATGTGGAAGACAATGAGTTCCGGGCGGCCGTCGCCGTCGAGATCGGCGGCGGCGATGGCCGCCCCCTGGTCGCGCCAGGAGGTCCAGCCCGGCACGGTCTGCCAGTCGGACCAGCCGCCTGCGACGGTGCCGTCCGCCGCCAGCCTCCGGCCGATCCTGAAACGACCTATGTTCGGGCCAGGAACGACATGTTGGACCTGGAAGACGACCAGGCCGAACCCGCCCGCACCGAAATCGGCGGCGGCGATCCCGCAGCCCTGGTTCTCGCCCGAATCCCAGTCGGGAACCTCGAACCATGCACCCCAGCCACCCGCGACATCGCCTCGCGCATCGAGCCGACGACCGACGCGATAGAACCCGCGGTTGGGCCCGGGCTGCGGCCGGTCGATGCGCAGGACGATCAGTTCCGGAGCGCCATCCTGGTCGAGATCGGCCGCCGCGACGTTTGCCCCCTGGTTCTCCCAGGAAAGCCAATCCGGAACTTGTTCGAAGGCGAGCGGCATGTCAGGCGGCGCTCCTCTTTCCTTGACGAAAAGGTCTCTGCCAATAGGTCAGCCAGCGGCGCCTTGAGCACCTGTCAGCTCAGAGTTGCCGCAAGGTATCGTTCTCGGGCTATCAATATCCGACGGAAGTTCAGACTACTTCTTTACGCGAGATGCTGCAACGAATCCGAGTTCATGGGACGAGCCACCTCAACGGCCGTTGGATTATAGTCTTAATATCTTCCCGATGTGTAAGTCAGATCACAGCACGGAGTGGATGGCGAGCCTACCTCCAGGATCAGCCACCGCCATTTTACTTTCTGGTTTGCGAGGAGCCGCACCGTGGTTTCATCGGATAGACTGAAAACAGCCCTCCGGTCGCCCGTTCGGCTATGGGCCGCGCTCGGCATCGCGACCGTGATCCTGTCGTTGCTTTGGCTTGCGATCTGGCTGGCGGCCGCCCGCGACGACCACCGCAACGTCAGGCGCTGGAGCCAAGGCGGCAATCTGGAGGAGACAAGCGCCTTCGCGGCAGCGGTTCGGCATATTCAGGATCGCGGACAGTGGCAGGCTGGTGCCCGCGACCACGAGTTGGGCGGGAACGACGAAAGCCGTGACTACGCCTTGCCGCACGTCTCGGTCTATTCGGTTCCGAAGGTCTCGCCCGCGCACGCGCGTCCGACATTGCGGGAGCTTGGCGACCGCGCCCAGGTGCGGGCGATCGACGCGATCGAGCATGCCAGAAACTCCGACACCAGTCCGTGGGACGATCTTCGCAAGGCCCTGTCGGTCGAGGACGTCCCTGGCGAGCGGGACCCCTTCCTGTTCGACCGTGTGCTCGTGGCGACGGTCACGAAGGGAGTGAAGTGGCCGCCTGGCGACAGGATGGTCTGGACATGGAGCTTCGTGCAACCAATCAACTTCAAGTTCGCCGCCTATACCATCGCCGCAACGGAAAACGAGTCCGTCAAGGTGGCGAGCGTGGAGGCGACGAACGTCCGCAAGCTCTCCGCCGACATCGGATTGACGATGCCCGGCACGGACAGCTCCAAGGTCGGCCTTTCGCCGAGCACCGAAAGCACCGTCAAGACGACTTCCGATGTCAGCACGCAATATGAACGGCTCGGGGTGGACATCATGCCTTCGTTCCTGCGCATCATCCGGGAGAGCGGCGCCGGAGGCGACGTCATCGGCAACACCACCGTCGCGCTGTCCATGACAACCGATCCCAAGCTGATCCTGGCGGGATCCCGAAGCGAACGGCCGCCGCCGCCCGAGATCAACCTGGTGGTCACGGGGCTGCATCTGGAGGACGACGCCAAAAATCCTTCGATGGAGGTCTTGCCGATCGTGCCGCTTCCGCATTGCGCCCTGCGAGCAAGGATCTCGGCCATCTACGAGCAGCGGCACGTTCAGGGCGGAAGGGAATTCTACGATGAAGCCCGCCAGAGCGTCGTGTTCATCCACGATGTGGATGACGAAAGATCCGTCGACGTGATCGGGGCCGATGATGTCTCGCCATTCGTCTGGACCATCCAGCTGGTACCCGCCGGAGAGAATCCGGACAACCAGTGGATAAACCGCAGGGCGTTGAATGCCAGGTTCGGCGATGGCGGCTCCTGGCGCCAGCTTGTCTTCAGCGACTACGGAAGAGCCGTCAGCCTGGCTCACTGGGTGCGAACCCACGCCGGCAAGCATCCGTCCGGCTATGAATTCAACTGGCAAGGTGGCGCGGGCCTTGCCGTGATGAAGCACACGGAGGATGACTGCATGGAAAAGCCGGCCTCGCCGCTGCCGGAACCGGAAGATCCAATCGAGGTCCAGCGCGAGTGACGCGACGACGTGGACGGCGTCGCGACCTCGGATGCTGGGCGCAGGCGTGCGCGGTGCGCGGGTCGGAACAGGATTATGACAGGGAGCCGCCGGCAATGCCTCAGGCATGCTGCGGAAGCGGGGTGAGCCCGCTGCCACCGCCGCCGTAGGTTTGATAGACAAAGACCGAGCCGGCGGCGTTCTTGGCAAAGTGCAGCGTGCCGTCATTCGGACCAAAGCCGGTCTGCCCGGCGAGCCCGACCACCGCGATGGCGGCCAGGACGGTATCGCCCTGATAGAGGGAAACCAGCGAGTTCTGGTACGAGACGCTGTCGGTCGCCGCCTCGTTCTTGATCTCCAGCCAGCCGTAATGCAGTGCGACGGTGCCCTGGTCGGCGCCTGCGTTGTCCAGCACCAACGAAGAGTTCGGGCTTTCCGTGGACAGGGTCACACCCGAGCCGACGGCGCCGTTCACCTCCACCACGCCGAGCCGGGCCCGGTTGTAATCGACATCGAGCGTGCCGCTGCCGCTCAGGTCGCTGTTCAGCAGGACATAGGCGCCCGAGACATGGCTGGTGCCGTTGACCACCACGCCGCCGCCGGTCTCGGTCAGCCGGCCGAAGGTGATGTCGGCGTGCAGGATCACCGAGCTGATGGTGTCCGCCGTCACCGTGACGATGCCGGGATCAAAGGGCGATTCAGGCGGCGACGTGACATTGATCGCGGCGGTGCCGCCGGTGACGTTGACGGTGGCGGCGTCGGTAAACAGCTGCACGCTGCCGCCGTCGGTCAGGTTGATGGTCTCGTTCGCGCCGCTCAGCACGTCGCCGGCCAGGTTGCCGCCGCCGAGGTCCATGCTGCCGCCGTTCATGACCAGGGTCTCGAACGGTGCGGGGACCTGGGACGAGCCGTCCGGCAACGCCCACGCGGCCGGGTCGGTGGGGTCGCTGGTGGCACCGGTCCAGGTCAGGGCCTGAACCGCGGCGGCGGCGATGGGATCGGTCTGCACGGCCTGGGTCCAGGTGTCGGACGGCAGCACCTTGCTGTACCAGTTGGCGTCGGTGTTTTCCTGCCAGATCACGCCGTTGACGTAGGCGAGCTTGACCACGTTGGCGGTGGTCGGATCGACGCTGCCGTCGAGCACGACCTGGCCGCCGCTGATCGCCCATGTGTTGCCGTCCGCGTCGCGCAAGGGAAAGCCGTTCCCTGGCGTGTAGGTGGCACCGCTGTCGCTGGCGCGTCCCGTCGAGACCGGCGGGACCCCGTTGACCTCGTAGTAGTTGGCCCAGGTGTCCGACGCCGAGATCTTGCTGTACCAGGAGTTGTCGGCGTTCTTCTGCCACACCATGCCGCCGCCATAGCCGAGCGCGTCGACATTCGCCGTCGTGTCGTCCACGATGCCATCTATGGTGATCTGGCCGTCGCCATCGATGGCATAGACGCTGCCATCGGCGCCGGTCACGCTGGCGCCCGTACCGAGGATTACGGAATTATTCGGACTGGTCATGTCTTTGACTTCCTAAACCCTGTATTCTTTTGATGTTCTTTTGGCGCAATCCGAAAAGACTGCCGGTTTTCTTGCGGGATCGCACTAAAATTAAATGTGAGGTGTCGCAACGGCTGGAGTGTGCCTCGGCACCTTTCCGGTATCCCGCGGATACGGCTTCCCTCGGACACCTGCGGCGCCGACCGGCGCCGAGACCTCTTGCCCGGGTTCATTGCTGACCCTCCGATGATTCCGTCGCCGCCATGGCCGACCGGATCGTTCCGCTTGCGCCCGCGCCGCCGGTGGCGATGCTCTCGGCGATACCTATCGCGAGCAGCATCAACATTCCGAAAAATACCGCGGTGGCGACCATTGAACGGACCACCTCGCGCTTCACGTCTATTTGCTGGCAATACCGACCTGGGCGTCGGTCGAAGAGCATCCCATCCATGAACAGCCTCCTTTGCTGTCGTAATGACGCCATTGCTGACCCGAACGGCGGCGACTGTGCTGAAACCAGTAAAAAAATCTGTGAAGCAGATCACAGGACTAACGGCAGCTGTATTCGTATCGAGATTTACGGTAATGGCCTGAGCATTGCGGTGTTGGCCGGAAATAAGCACGGCCCACAACAACCATTTCTTGAGCGTCCGTAGCGGAGAAACCGCGAGTGCATCTCAGCCGACCGGACGCGACCCGGCCTGCGCGTCCTGAAGCGCGACCAGCACCGGCAGCTGGCCGACACCGAAGCCAAATGGCTTCAGACATGCCTCACTCAGACGTCAGATCCTCGCTCAACGAGCAACGTCATTCGATCAAAGGTTCAGGGTGGTCGGATGTTGCTTTAGCTGGCGCTTTCTTCGCGTCTCGCGTCAGGTCAGCGTCACGACTTACGGGGACCAAACACCCATCCGGCCTTGGCCATTACCCGCACGTCAAATCCGCATCTATAATTCCGCTACAGCGGTGCCTTGCCGCCCGCGCTCTGCACCAGCCTGCGCTCGTCCTCGCGGAAGTCCCTCACGGCCCTGGAAGCAGTGTCGAACACCATCGTGGCGCGGTTCGCCGCCGTGTAGGCCGGCCAGTGCGGGATCGCCGCGTTGTTCGGATTGCCGGAGCGGGCAAACGCGACCCAGGTCGGGCTGATCTGCTCGGCCATGCGCTGCGGCCCGGCGCGCGAGGGGCCGACCATGGAGTCCGATAACGCGACGTTGTCGAACACGAAGGGATGCTCCAGCGAATGCGGGCTGCCCCATTTGCCGCCGTCGACCGGCGTCTCCCAGTCGATCTCGTAGAGATAGACCGGCGCCTGGTTCTGCTCCGCCTTGAGGTCGGCGTGGGTCCAGGCGCCGCGCCGGAAGACGGTCGCGGTGGCGATGTCGAAGAACAGCCGGCCGGGCGAGGCGCCCGGGCTGTTGGTGCGGAAGGTCTGGATGATCTCGTCGAGCCTGTCGGCCGCATACCAGGTCGAGACGCGCTGGCGCAGCCCAGCTTCGTCCAGGTCGAACAGCGTCGGGTCGGACATGCTCATCAGCATGCTCATCTCGGTCGCGGTGGTGCCGATCATCAACGGCACGTCGGCGGAGACCGCCGGCGCCTTGGGCCAGCTCGGTCCCGACGGCAGGTTGATGCCGTCCATCACCGGGCGCCACACCGGCGGCTTTTCGGCCTGCCCGGCCTTGGCGATCGCCTCGATCACGGCGGCCATCGGCATGTCGAGCAGCTTGCGCGCCTCGGTGGGTTGCAGGCTGGCGGCTGCGAGCAGCGTCTGCGCGTGGGAGGTCGCGATGTCGGGCGACATCGCCTCCAGATGGGCATTGCGGGCGTAGCTGCCACTCTGGATGATCGCGCGATGAAATAACCCCTTGCCGGCAGGCATCGCCATCAGGGTGGCGACTTTGCCGCCGCCGCCGGACTGGCCGAAGATCGTGACGTTGCCAGGATCGCCGCCGAACTCGGCGATGTTGTCGCGCACCCAGGTCAACGCCGCCACCAGATCGAGCATGCCGGCGTTGGCCGCATCGGCGAACTCCGGCAGCAGCTTGCCGAGATAAAGGAAGCCGAAGGCGTTGAGGCGGTGGTTGACCGTCACCAGCACCACGTCGCCGCGTCGCGCCAGCCGGGTGCCGTCGAACACGCTGCGCGAGCCCGACAGCGCCGAGAAGTCGCCGCCGTGAAACCAGACCATGACCGGCCGCCTGGCGCCGTCGCGCAAGGCCGGCGTCCAGATGTTCAGCCCGAGGCAATCCTCGCCGGGCGTGGTCGGGTCGGTCCAGGACGCGAACAGCCCGCGGATCGGACCCGCGGGCTGCGGGGCCATCGACGGATAGCTCAGCGCGTCGCGCACGCCCGACCACCCCTCCGCCGACTGCGGCTTGCGGAAGCGGTTGGCGCCGGCGGTGCTCGCCGCGTAGGGGATGCCCTTAAAGATGCAGATGCCATCGACGACCTGGCCGCGGACCTTGCCAGAGCCGGTGGCGGCGATCGGAGCCTCGTTGGCCGCGGTACGTTCGCTGGCGTTGCCCGCGGATGCGATCATCTGTTGCTCGCTTTCGGGTGATGGGCGCCTTGGTAAAATGGAGCCATGCTGGTTGAGATGCGCTCCCAGGCAATCACCGAGACCGCGTTGAAATTCAGGCCGCTGCCAGCAGCGGTTCATGGTTGAAGTAGGCGCATTCAGGCGTACGCGCGTCAAGGCTCGGATGCGGTTGTCGAGGCACGCGCCTCGGCTACGCCATCACAGGCCGGCAAACACATCTCCTCGTGATCAAAGGAAGTCCCCGGGCGCATCGAGGGTCAGCGCCAGCTGGTCGTCGGTCCGGTGCTGCCGCGCCTCCAGGCCGGACAGCGTGACCCCGAGCAGCCGAACCGGACGGCGCGGCGGAAAGCAGGGCCGCAGCAGCTCGAGGCTGATCCGCGCCAACTCGCCTTCCGCGACCAGCGCCCCCACGCCGGACCGGCTGCGCGTGACCTGACGGAAGTCGGCGAACTTGATCTTCACCGTCACCGTGCGGCCGGCATGGCCGCCGCGCAGGCAGGCCGCCCAGACCTTGGCGAAGATCGGCGACAAGGCGGGCGCGACCTCCTCCCAACGCAGCAGGTCGCGCTCGAAGGTCGTCTCGGCGCCGACGGACTTGCGGGTCCGGTCCGGCTCCACCGGCCGGTCGTCCTGGCCACGCGCCACCCCCCAGTAGTACGGCGCGGCCTTGCCGAAATGCC
>JANXRT010000020.1 GCA_025356735.1 Acetobacteraceae bacterium
GCGTCGCAGAGCTGCATGTATCGCGCGGCCTTGTCGGCGGCGTCGCTGTCGATGGCGCCGCCGAGGTGGCGCGGGTTGTTGGCGATGACGCCGAGCGGGCGGCCCTCGATGCGGATCAGCGCCGTCACCATCCCAAAGCCCCAGCCGCGGCGCAGCTCCAACACGGAGTCGGTATCAGCCAGGATGCGGATCAGCTCGCGCATGTCGTAGCCGCGCAGCCGGTCTTCCGGCACGATGTGGCGCAGGTGGCCCTGCTCCTCGCACGACCATTCGGCGACGCGGCCCTGGAAGAAGGCGAGGTATTTCTTGGCCACCGCGACCGCCTCGGCCTCGTCGCGCACCAGCACATCGACGACTCCGTTGGCGTACTGCATCGCAACCGGCCCGACCTCCTCGGGCTTGAACACGCCGAGCCCGCCGCCCTCGATCATGGCCGGGCCAGCCATGCCGATGGTCGCGTCCTCGGTCGCGATCACGACGTCGCAGCAGCCGAGCAGCACGGCGTTGCCGGCGAAGCACCGGCCGGAGGCGATGCCGATCACCGGCACCAGCCCGGACAGCACCGGCAGGCGATAAAAGGTTTCGGTGCTGATGCCGAGGCTGTCGGTGTCGCTGCCGCGCCCGCCGCCGCCCTCGGCGAAAAGGATCACCGGCAGCCGCCATCGTTCCGCCAGCTCGAACATGCGGTCCTGCTTGAGGTGCCCCATGCGGCCCTGGGTGCCGGCATAGACCGTGTAGTCGTAGGAGACGACCACGGCGCGGCTTTTATCCTCCGGGAAGCGGTCGCCGTTGATGCTCGCCAGCCCCATGATGAGCCCGTCGGCCGGGCTCTCCTCGATCAGCTCCTCGACGCTGCGCATGCGATGCCGGGCCGCCAGAACCTGCGCGCCGTACTCGACGAAGCTGCCGGCATCGACAACGTCGAAGATGTTCTCGCGGGCCGTGCGCTGGCCGGTGGCGCGCCGCCGCGCCACCGCCTTCGGGCGCGCGGCGTCGGTGGTCCGGCGGCGGCGCTCCAGCACCTCGGCCAGATCAGGCCGGATGTAGGCGGGATCGACGCGATCCCGTTGATGCGTGGCACCGGCCACCGCCTCGCCCGGTTCGATGAAGGCTAGGGAAAAGTTCTCGAACACCGTGTCGCCGATCGCGACGGTCACGGCGCGCAGGATGCCGCTGACCGTTGCCAGCACGCCATGCTGCATCTTCATCGCCTCCATCACCAGGATCTCCTGGCCCTCGCTCACGGCATCGCCCGGTTCGGCTTTAATCAGCACCACGGTGCCCTGCATCGGCGCCGGCAGTGCCACGGTTCCCTCAGGGCCGGTCGCCTGGCTGTCATCCTGTGCCACGACGGCCGTTGCCTCGCGGCCGTAATCGACCACCGCCAACGGGTCCATCGCATCGACGCGGGCGCCGGCCAGGCGTGGACCCGCGGCGGGGGCCGCCGGCTCAAAATGGCGGATGACCGCGACGCCGGCCAGTTCGGACATATTATCCTCGACGAACCGCGTATGGGTCTGGCCGAGGGTCAGCGCCGGATGGCGCAGCAACGCCTGGAGGAAGCCGATATTGGTCGGAGCACCCGCGATGCGAAACTCGGACAGGGCTCGAAATGCCTTGGCGCCGGCATCCTCGATGCGGCCGGACGCGGTATGGACGATCACCTTCGCCAGCAGCGAGTCGAACCGCGGGTTGGTGCGGTAGCCGGCATAGCCGCAGCCATCGACGCGCACGCCGGGACCCGAGGGCGGCTCGTAGGTGGCGAGCACTCCGCCGCTGGGACGCGCGCTGCCATCCGGCGCCATGCTTTCGAGGTTGACCCGGACCTGCAGCGCCATGCCGCGCGGCGGCGCGATGTCCTGCTGGCGCAGGCCAAGCCCGGCCAGAAGCGAGCCGCGCGCGATCTCGATCTGTGTGCGCACCAGATCGATGCCCGTGACTTCCTCGGTCACCGTGTGCTCGACCTGGAGGCGAGCGTTGGTCTCGATGAAGGCGAAGGCGGCGCTTTCGGGGCCGCCATCGGCATCGACCAGGAACTCGAAAGTCCCGGCGCCGCGATAACGCGCCGCCGCCGCCAGATTGGTTGCGGCTGCAAGTATTTTCGCGCGCAACGTCGGATGCAGCCCTGGCGCCGGCGCGATCTCGATCAACTTCTGGCGCTGGCGCTGCAGGCTGCATTCGCGCTCCCACAGATGCGCGACCGCGCCGGTACCGTCGCCGACGATCTGCACCTCGATGTGCCGGGCACGGGCGAACAGCCGCTCGACGTACAGCGCGCCGTTGCCGAACGCCGCTAGCGCCTCGGCGGCACAGCGCTCGAAGACGCCGGCGAGTTGCTCGCCGGTAAACACCGGCCGCATGCCGCGCCCGCCGCCGCCGGCCACTGCCTTGACCATGATGCCGGCGCCCGGCTCCAGCGACGCCAGGAACTTCTCCGCGTCCTCCAGGGTGGCGGCGCCGGTGCCCTCGATGATCGGCACGCCATGGCCGCGAACGAAATCGCGCGCCGCCGCCTTGTCGCCGAACAGCGCCAGCGTCTCCGGCCGGGGTCCTATGAAGATCACGCTGGCCGCCTCGCATCGCGTGGCGAAATCGGCATTCTCGCTGAGAAATCCGTAACCAGGATGGATGGCGTCGCAGCCTGCGCTGCGCGCCAGGGCGACCAACGCCGCCGGATCGAGATAGGCGGCCGGACCGGCGCCCAACAGCGGAAAAGCCTCGTCGGCGGCACGCGTATGCAGCGATGCGGCATCGTCTTCGGAGAACACCGCGACTGTCGAAATGCCCATTTCCGCCGCGGTGCGGGCGACGCGGATCGCGATCTCACCGCGGTTGGCGATCAGG
>JANXRT010000044.1 GCA_025356735.1 Acetobacteraceae bacterium
CTGTCGGCCGAGCGCGCCAACGCGACGCGACGGCTTCTGCTGGAACAAGGGCTGCCGGAGGCGCGGGTGCAGAACGTGTCGGGCAGCGCCGACCGCGATCCGCTGCTGCCGGCGGAACCGCTCGCCGCCGCCAACCGCCGCATCGCCATCGTGGTGCTGCGGGCCAGGAGTCCGGCGTCGCCATGATCACGCCGGATTCCCCGCCATGCTGACGATCGGCGGCCTGGTGTTCCTGCTGGCCTGCGTGTTCGGCAGCTACCTCGCGTCGGGCGGCAGCATCGGGCCGCTGGCCGAGGCGCTGCCGTTCGAGATGTGGACCATCGGCGGGGCGGCGATCGGCGTGTTCTTCATGGCCAACTCTATGCACGACGTGAAGCATACCGGCGCCGGCTTCGGCAAGATGTTGAAGGGTGCCGCCTACCACAAGGTTGAATACGTCGAATTGCTGAGCCTGCTGTA
This sequence comes from Acetobacteraceae bacterium, assembly GCA_025356735.1. Taxonomy (GTDB): domain Bacteria; phylum Pseudomonadota; class Alphaproteobacteria; order Acetobacterales; family Acetobacteraceae; genus PALSA-911. The sequence continues at coordinate 460 of JANXRT010000044.1, forward strand.
TTTCTTCGCGCGGCTGGCGACCACCAAGGGCACCATGGCGCTGGAGGCCCATATCGAGAAACCGAACGAAAGCGCCGCCTTCCTGAAATTCCCGAAGATCCTCGCCAACCATCACGCCACCAACATCATCTGCGACTACCTGCGCATGGTCGGGATGAACGCCGACGACCCGAACCAGATCGAGGACGTGATGGCGCGGGAACTGAAGAAGACCCTGCAGGAAGAACTCCATCCCGCCCATGCGCTGCAAAGCATCGCCGACGCGCTGCCCGCGCTCGGCATCGTCGCCGCCGTGCTCGGCGTGGTGAAGACGATGTCGCACATCAACGAGCCGCCGGCGGTGCTGGGCGAGATGATTGGCGGCGCGCTGGTCGGCACCTTCCTCGGCGTTCTGCTGGCCTACGGCATGGTCGGGCCGGCTTCGGCCAAGCTGCAGGCTGTGGTGCAGGAGGAATCCAAGTTCTTCGAGGTCATCCGCGCCGTGATCGTCGCCCACCTGCACGGCAACGCGCCGCAGGTCAGCGTCGAGGCCGGGCGCAAGATGGTGCCCAACCTGCACATGCCGACGTTCCAGGAGCTGGAGGAGGCGACGCAGAACCTGCAGATCGCATGAGCAAGGTTGAACCCCTGCCACGACCCGGCGCCGGCTTGTCATGGCCGCCGAACCTCGCCTAGGTGTTGCCGACGACGCGGCCCATTCCGATCCGCGCACAGCCAGGAACAACAAGATGGACGATATCAAGACAGCGGCGGCCGATCTGCATGACAAGGTGGCCCACCTGCTCGAGGTCGCGGCGCAGATGCATCACGACGCGGCCAAGCAGTGCCGGTTCGGTAACTTCGAGAAGGCGCAACACCTGGCGACATCCGCGGGAGAGGCCTATGCCGTCGCCAACCGGCATGCGCTGGAAGCGGTCGATGCCTATCGCCATCACGACGAGGAGGTGGCCGGGCACAAGGCCGAGCTGGCCGCCGAGGAAGCGGCGCGGCAGGCCAAGCATGCAGCCAAGGCCGCGGAGAAGTAGAAGTGTGGCCCTGCGGCAGATTCTGCCCTGCCTTCAGACATGGTGGTAGCGCTCCGGAGCGCTACCACCAGGCGCCCATGCGTCGCTACTTCCCTGCCGCCTGATAGGCCGCCAGCCCCGCCATATCGACGATCTGGCTGACGGAACTATCCATCGGCGCGATCTGGGCCGGGTGCCTCATGCCGATCAGCAGCGGCCCGATGGTGCTGCCGCCGCCGAGCCGGGGAGCGAGGCGGGAGGTGATATGCGCCGAATGCAGCCCGGGCATGATCAGGATGTTGGCTGGGCCGGTCAGCCGGCAGAACGGGTACAGCGCGCGCAACGCCGGCTCCAGCGCCACATCCGGGCTCATCTCGCCGTCGTATTCGAAATCGACGCCGCGGCTGTCGAGGATCGCCACCGCCTCGCGCATCACCTCGGCCGCGTGGTGCATCGGATCGCCGAAGGTCGAGTGCGACAGCAATGCGACCCGCGGCTCGTGGCCGAGGTTGCGCGCGGCCCCGGCGGCACCGATCGCGATGTCGGCGAGTTCGACGGCGCTGGGGCGGAAATGCATCAGCGTGTCGGCGATGAAGATGGTGCTGCCGCGCATGCCGAGCATCAGCGTCAGGCCAAAGGCGATGCGGCCGGGCGCGGGGTCGATCGCCTTGCCGATATCCTCCAGGCAATCCGCGGCCGAGCGCGTCAGGCCCGTCACCATGGCGTCGGCATCACCGGTCGCCACCATGCAGGCCGCGAAGATGTTGCGGTCCTGGTTGACCATGCGCTGGCAGTCGCGGGCGAGATAGCCTTTGCGCTGCAACCTCGCATACAGGAAGTCGGCATATCGGCGGTTGTCGCCGGACAGCCGGGCGTTGTGGATCTCGATGCCCTCGGCTAGGCCGAGACCGAGCGCGTCCATTACTGCCTGGACCCGGTCCTCGCGCCCGATCAGCACCGGCGTGCCGTAGCCGGCGTTGCGGAAGGCGACTGCGGCGCGGACCACCTTTTCTTCCTCGCCCTCGGCGAAGACGACGCGCTTCGGCTCGGCGCGGACCTGCTCCATGATCGCGTCGAGCGCGTTGGCGGTGGGGTCGAGTCGGCCGGACAGGTCGCGCGTGTAGCGGCGCAGGTCGAGGATCGGCCGGCGGGCGACGCCGGTGTCCATTGCGGCGCGCGCGACGGCGGGCGGCAGCCAGGAGATCAGCCGCGGGTCGAAGGCGTTGGGGATGATGTAGTCCGGCCCGAACGACAGCTTTGAGCCGGCGGAGGCGCGATGGACCTCGTCGGGCACGTCTTCGCGCGCCAGCTTGGCCAGCGCCTCGGCGGCGGCGATCTTCATTGCCTCGTTGATCGTGCTGGCGCGGACATCGAGCGCACCGCGGAAGATGTACGGAAAGCCGAGCACGTTGTTGACCTGGTTGGGGTAGTCGCTGCGGCCGGTGGCGATGATGGCGTGGGGGCTCGCGGCCCGCGCCTCCTCCGGCGTGATCTCGGGATCGG
>JANXRT010000054.1 GCA_025356735.1 Acetobacteraceae bacterium
TCGAGAGCCGGGCGCAGATGAACATGCTGCCGCGGCTCCGCCCGGCGAAATTCTACGACCTGGTGATCGAGGTCGCGATCGTGCGCCCCGGCCCGATCCAGGGCGACATGGTCCATCCCTATCTGCGCCGCCGCCAGGGCAAGGAGACCGTCGAATACCCCTCCCCCGCCCCCGAACACGGGCCGCCCGACGAGCTCGAACGGGTGCTCGGCCGCACCCTCGGCGTGCCGCTGTTCCAGGAGCAGGCGATGCGGGTGGCGATCGTCGCCGCCGGGTTCACGCCAGGCGAGGCCGACGAGCTGCGCCGGGCGATGGCGACGTTCAAGCACACCCAGGGTGTCGGCGCCTATCGCGAACGCCTGGTCGGCGGCATGGTCCGGCGCGGCTACGACCCCACGCTGGCCGAGCGGGTGTTCAGGCAGATCGAGGGCTTCGGCTCCTACGGCTTCCCGGAAAGCCATGCCGCGAGCTTCGCCCATCTTGCCTACGCCTCGTCCTGGCTGAAATGCCACCATCCGGCGGTGTTCGCCGCCGCCCTGCTCAACAGCCAGCCGATGGGCTTCTACGCCCCGGCGCAGATCGTGCGCGACGCCCAGGAGCATGACGTCGAGGTTCGGCCGCTCGACATCAACGCCAGCGACTGGGACTGCACCCTGGAGCCGGAGCCACGCCACGCCGAGGAGCACGCCCTGCGGCTCGGCCTGCGCATGGCCTCCGGCCTGTCGGAGGAGGACGGCCGCCAGATCGTCAAAACGCGCCGTTCCGGCAACGGCTCGCCATACGGAACCGTCGCGGAGGTGGCGCGCCGCGCCGGGGTCGGCCGCCGGGCAATCGAGGCGCTGGCCGAGGCGGACGCGTTCGCCAGCCTCGGCCCCCGCCGCAGGGCGGCGATGTGGGACGCCAAGGCGGTCGAGCGCGACATGCCGCCGCTGCTGCGCCTGGCTGCCGCAGGCGTCCTGAACGAGCCGCCGATCCTCCGCGAGCCCGCGCCGTCGCTGCCCGACGAAGCAGCCGGGCAGTCGGTCGTGCTGGACTACACCGCGACCGGCCTGTCGCTGCGCCAGCATCCCCTCGCTTTGCTGAGATCGCAGCTCCAGGCGGAAGGTTGCCACGACACCCGTCGGCTCCGTTCGGCGAGGCCGGGAAGTTTCATCCGGCTGCCCGGCATCGTGCTGATGCGCCAGCGCCCCGGCACCGCCAAGGGCCTCGTCTTCGTGACGCTGGAGGACGAGTTCGGCGTCGCCAACCTCGTGGTCTACCCCGATGTCGGCGCCCGCGACCGCGCGGCTCTGGTCGGCTCCCGGCTGCTGGTCGCGGAAGGCAAGATCGAACGCCAGACCGAGCACGCCGAGGTGCCGATCACCCACCTGATCTGCCGCAGGCTGATCGATCGCAGCGATCGGCTCCGGCAGTTGAGTGTGTCGGCGAACGATCCCGCCTGGAGCGATGCGATGCTGGGGCGCGCCGACGAGGTGCGGCGCCCGGAGTCCGGATCGGCACAGGCAAAGGCGGGACTACCGGCAAGCCGGGATTTCCGGTGACAAGAATTAGCTGACAAGAATTAAATGTGGATCGGCAAGGGGATTTCGACACCGATCGACGTCCAGAGTTTGGCTGCCCATATCCGGCCGCTGGCGACATCGATGCACCAAAGCCGAGCGGCATGGCACGGATGCAGGACAAGCTCGCTGTCATCACCGCCACCGCGCCCAGGCTCGCCGATGGCGCCAGCCTGAAGGCCCGTCAGCTCAGGCTGTCCTCATGATCCTGCCAGATGCTTTTCTCCAGCCGCAAACAGCTGCTGGCGGGATAGGCTTCCAGCCAGTGCGCGGCGCATTCCGCCCCCGTCGGGTTCCAGATGCCGGGCAGGCTGCGCAGATGGGCCAGGAAGTCGTCGAGCACCTGCAGCCGGTTCGGCCAGGCGATGGCGTGCTCGACAATCCAGCGCTTCGCCAGCACCACGAACTTGGCAGCGTCCATGCGCTTGACGATCTCGACGTTGATTTGGCGGAACACCCGGGAAAGGCCCGCCTGGATCTTCGGCCCGGTGTAGCCGCTGTCGGCGTAGAGCTTGAGCAGCAACGGGTAGAGGCCGAACAGGGTAGCCATCACCAGCACGCCGCCATCGCGGTCCCGCAGGTCGGCGGCATGCACGACGGCGTGCATCAGCAAGCCTTGCGTGTCGATGAGAACATGGCGCTTCCTGCCCTTGATCTTCTTGCCGGCATCGTAACCGTGCCGGTCCGAGCACCCCCTTTCTCCGCACTCTTGACGCTCTGGCTATCAATGATGCCCACGGTCGGGCTCGCCTCACGCCCGGACTGCTCGCGGTATTGAACGTAGAGCGCATGGTGGAGGCGTTTCCGCGTGCCGTCCCAGTTCCAGTGGGCGAAGTAAGTCATGCACCGTGCTGCGTGGGGCCAGGTCCTTGGGGATTGCAGCCCACCGGCAGCCTGTGCCCAGGATATACATGAGGCCGTTCACCACCTCGCGCACGTTCACCGTGCGCTGGTTGCCGCCCCGCTTGGCGGAAGGAATAAGCAACTCAACCAAGGCCCTCTCGTCATCCGCGAGATCGGTCGGGTAGCGCAGCTTGCTGCGGTCGTCGCGGGCGCGGTTCTCAGTGGCCCACATCGTAAAGCCTGCTCAGGTCAGATCAAACCTGACCAAGCCATAAACCCGTGCCAAAGTTCAAAATGTTCCCGGATAGACACTTACGCTTCATACGGCACTCTCTGCTTTTCCGAAACAAGCCCAGCTTTACTTTCGGAAAGGTGCAGCAGCCCCAAATCGATGGGGAGGCACGGTTACCGTCTGTGACCCTGCGAAACAGCCACCGCCAATGGACCTGGATGCCTGACTCGCGCATCCGCGAGTCAAACGGTCGCATCCTTGCCGCTTGCCTGCAGCTGCGATGCATGCGCCGGGCGTCCTCGACCAAAGTCTTGTTTGCCCGGGTGCGGCTGCCCTTTGGACGACTGCGACCTGGCATAGTAGTCGCTGGCGCTGACGTGTAGCACCGAACACATGACCCGCCAGAAAGTCCGTCGCGGTCTCGCCGACTATTGTGGCACCAATTTGATGACGAGCTTGGTCTCACGCTGCGGCAGCGGTCCGCCGTCGGCGCTTGCGCATCGTTTCCGTGTAACCCATGGGTTCCGGAACGATCTTTCTTCCATAAATCACAGACGTTTCTTGGTTACCGCGAAATCATCCAATGACGTTCATCATACAATGTTCATTATCAGCGTTTTCTCTGCGGTTAAGCTCGCGAGTTCTTTTTGAACTGTGAAAGGAAGATCCATGAGGACGTGCTTACTTGCTGCCACCTGCGTGGCTGCACTTCTGGGTTCGACAACAGCGACTTTGGCTCAAAGCAACGATGACGGGCGCGATACCCCCCATCGCTATGCACATGTGCTGCTGATCAGCGTGGATGGCTTGCACGCGGTCGATTTCGCCAAATGGATTGCCGACCCCGCCCATTCGACCGGAGCCCTGGCCGCACTCGCCAGCCATGCCGCGATCTATCCGCATGCTTACGCGACCGGACCCTCGGACTCGTTCCCCGGCATGGTGGCGCAGGTCACCGGCGCCACGCCGCGCTCGGCTGGCGTGTTCTACGACGACAGCTACGACCGCACGCTGTTCGCGCCCGGGTCGAACTGCGAGGGCAAGCCCGGCAGCGAGGTGCAGTTCGCCGAGAACATCGACAAGGACAAGAACGCGATCGACGGCGGCGGCACGCTCGGCCAGCCGCTGAGCCAGATCGATCCGGCGCAGCTGCCGCTGTCCAACGCCTCGGGCACCTGCAAGCCGGTCTATCCGCACGAGTTCATCCGCGTGAACACCCTGTTCGAGGTCGTGCGCGCCGCCGGCGGCCACACCGCCTGGTCCGACAAGCACCCGGCCTACGACATCCTGAACGGGCCGTCGGGTGCCGGGATCGACGATCTGTTCACGCCCGAGATCAACTCGCTGATCCCGGTCGCCGGCAACACCACGGCCGACAACACCACGAGCTTCACGGCGACCCGCAACTACGACAGCATCAAGGTCCAGGCGGTCCTCAACCAGATCGACGGCCGCGACAGCACCGGCAACCGCGAGGCGCCGGTGCCGGTGGTGTTCGGGATGAACTTCCAGGCGGTCAGCGTCGGCCAGAAGCTGGCCAAGTCCGGCCTGCTCGACGATCCCGGCCTGACCGGCGGCTACCTTGACGCCGCGGGCACGCCGGGCAACGCGCTCACCCAGCAACTGGCCTTCATCGACAAGTCGCTGGGTGCCATGGTGGCGGAGCTCAAGCGGCGCAGCCTTGCCGACCAGACCCTGATCATCGTCAGCGCCAAGCACGGCCAGTCGCCGATCGCCCTGAGCCAGCGCCAGGCGGTGTCGGACACGCCCTACACCAAGACTCCAGGCTACGCCTTTCACGTGGCGGACGATGTCGGGCTGGTGTGGCTCGATCCGAAGACCGACGCCGACGGCCGTGCAGCGGCGGCCGAGTATTTGGCAGGCGAGGCTAGCCCGCTAAAGATCGAGGGCCTGGCCGGGCGCGACCTGCTGAGGCTCAGCTACCAGGACCCGGCGACCGACAGCCGAACGCCGGACTTCATCGCGCTGCCGCAATATGGTGTGATCTACAACGGCGGCAGCAAGCTCGCCGAGCATGGCGGCTTCAGCA
>JANXRT010000069.1 GCA_025356735.1 Acetobacteraceae bacterium
GGCTGAACTCACTGATCAGGATCGGATGCCAGGCGCGCAGAATGCTGTCGCAGCCCTCCAGCGCGAGGGCCTCGGCGCCTTCGACATCGAGCTTGATGAGGTCGATCCGACGTGCCGGATCGACCAGCGCGTCGGCGCGGACGCAGGCGACCGATTCTGAGCCGAGCAGCTGCGCGAGCTCGTCCGGCGGCCTGGATGTGGTGCCGTTCGAATGCGAGGTGTGCAGCACCAGCAGCCCGGTCGCGGCGCCGGCGGCGGTCTGCGCCAGCGTCACGTTGTCGAAGCCGTTGGCGCGGCGGCTGGCTTCCAGCAGCCGCGCGTTGCGTGGGTTCGGCTCGATCGCCAGCACGCTTCCGGCCGGCCCGACGATGGATGCCGACAATAGGGTGAAGTAGCCGATGTTGGCACCGATATCGATCACGTTCATGCCGGGCTTGAGTAACCGGCGGAACACCGCGGTGACATCGGGCTCGTAGTTGCCGGCATGGACATGGCGCCCGACCGCGCCGTCGTCGGCCGCGGTGTGGATGCGGAACCCGGACAGCTCGGCGAGCCGGATGTCGCCGGACCCTGTGGGTTCAAGCAGCTTCCGACGCGCGAATTCCAGGCTGTTGAGGTAGCTCGCGACCACGCCGGGCAGCTTCTGGCCGGCCAGCATCGAATGGCCGGTCCATTCCTCGGGGTTGGGATTGCGCCCGAGGATGAGGCGAAAACAAGCCAGGATGTCGGCTTGGCTGGCAACGTCGGGCGGCGCCAGCTTCCAAGGTTCCCGCACCGGGTTCGACTGATCCATCATCTAGGTTATCATCCACATGGCATCCGCATGGCATCCTACCGGCGCTTCGCCCAACATGCCCTGGATGCGGCAGATTTCCTACAAGGGCCGGCATCATCGCCCCGGCGCGCTGCGGACGCGAGGTTGAAGACAGCGTGTGCCTTGATCCACCTGGCCCCATCGGGCGTAACGGATGTGGGAAACAGTTTTGCGTCCCGCGACAACTCGCGACATACAGCATCCCGCATCCGCTTGGACTTCGCATGACGTTTGTCTCCTACGCGCAGAATTTCGAGGATGTGCTGCTTTGGCGTGCCCTCCGCCATGTCGAAAACGGCTTCTACATCGATCTCGGCGCGGCGCATCCGGATGTCGAGTCGGTCACCAGGGCGTTCTACGATCGCGGCTGGCACGGCATCAACGTGGAGCCGGCACCCGAGATGTACCGGCGTCTGACGGCGTCGCGGCCGCGCGACATCAACCTGCGCCTGGCGGTCGCCGACCATCCTGGAACCGCACGGCTATGCGTGGTCGAGGGCACCGGCCTGTCCACCCTGCGCCGCGACCTTGCGGCCGAGTACCAGGCGCAGGGCCGGCGGCAGACGGAGATAGAGGTGCCGGCCGCGACGCTCGCGGAAATCTGCCGACGGCATGCGCCCGGCGACATCCACTTCCTCAAGATCGACATCGAGGGCTCCGAGCGTGCCGCCCTCGAGGGCGCCGATTTCTCGGTGTTCCGGCCTTGGATCGTGCTGGTCGAGGCGACCGAGCCGCTGAGCTCCGTCCCGTCGCACGAACCATGGGAACCGACGCTTGTTCGCGCCGACTACCGCTTCGTCTGGTTCGACGGGTTGAACCGGTTCTATGTCGCGGGCGAACGCCACAGCGATCTGGCGCGGCACTTTCAGACGCCGCCGAACTATTTCGACGATTTCCTGCGCGCGGCGGACACCGAATGGGCCGGCCGGGTGGCATTGGCGGAAACCAAGACAGCCGAGCTGCTGCAGGGCTGGACCGATGCCGAGGCAAGGCTGCGCAACGCCGAGGCAGCCCAGCTTCTGCGCCAGGAGCTGGTCGGCTCGCTGCGGGCTGAAATTACCGAGCTGAAGGCCAACAGCCAGCTTCTGGTCGGAGATCTGGCGGAGGCGAACCATCGCACCGCGGAAGCCGATCATCGCACCGCGCAGGCAGTCCAGAGAACCGCGGAGGCCAATCGGCGCATCGAGGCCGAGGCTGCCTGGGTCCGCGCCATGCGCAACAGCACGTCGTGGCGCCTCACCTCTCCGCTGCGCACCGCGACCGAGATCGCCCGGTCGTTGCGCGGCGTTCCGGCGGCGCGCGGCATCGACGGCGCCGACGGGATTGCAACGACGCCCGACACCGCTGCCGAGCCCGAGACCGGGTTGCCTGCCGAGACTTCCCTTGACTCCGTCGATATCGCCGCCGCGCAGGCAGCAGCGCCCTTCATCGACGATCCGGCGATCTTCACCACGGTGATCCCGCCGCCGGCGCGGCCCGCCGGCCAGCTCAAGCGCAGCGTGCACCAGTTCCACTCTGGCTCCGCGGTCGGCGACGCCATCACCAACGCCATGTTGCTGACCCGCGACCTGCTGCGGCGCCTCGGCTATCACAGCGAGATCTACACCGAGCACCTCGATCCGGAGCTCGTCCACGAGCTGCACCCGCTCGCCGAGCTGCCCGGCCATGCCGACTACGTGCTGATCGTGCGGCATTCGATGGGCTACGGGGCGTTCGGCCGAATTCGCGCTCTGCCGGCCGCCAAGGTGCTGATCTACCACAACATCACCCCGCCGGAATTGCTGGAGCCGGCGCTGCGTCCGGCGGCCCGGCTGGG
>JANXRT010000152.1 GCA_025356735.1 Acetobacteraceae bacterium
CGGCCTTCCAGGCCGCGAAGCCGCCATGCAGCACCATCGCCTTCGGATAGCCGAGGAACGACAGCAGGAAGTAGCCGCGGCAGGACTGGCCGAAACCGCTTGCCATCGACTCCTCATAGACCACCGCGATCTCCTCGCCGCCGAGGCCGGCCTGGCCGAAGGCGTCGGCGAACTTCTGCCGCAGCTCGGCCATACCCTCGGGCGTGGATGTCGCGAGATAGGTGAAGATGTCGTGCATGTTGACGGCACCGGGAACGTGCCCGGTGGCATAGGCGTCGGGCGAGCGGGTGTCGATGATCACCACCCGCGGGTGTCCAAGCATGGTCGAAAGCTCGGCCGGGTCCAGCAGTACCTTGTCGCTCATGCGTGGCTCCTGTTGTGGGTGCTGTGTGAAATCAGTTGCGCGACATTCCCGCCAATTCCTGGCGGAGATGGCGGATCGACGGCGTGATCAGGGCGACGAAGTTGCCCTCGCGCTGGCGCCGCGCGATCGCCGAACCCTCGAGGTAGCCACGGGCGCCGCCGTGCAGCACCGCGGCCTGGGTTGCGGCCAAGGTCAGCTCGCTGACCGCTAGCCGCGCCTCCAGCACGTCGCGCAGGTAGTCGGGCGCGGCATAGGCGGGCGTGCGAGCCAACGCCAGCACCCGATCAAGCTGCGCTCTCATATCCGCCTCGATGTCGTCGGCCTGGCGGGGAAGGTACTGGTTGCTGGCCCGATGGGTGCGGTCGCACTGGCGCATCAACACTATGCAGCCCTCGATGACGCCGAAACCCATCCCGGTCTGGAGCAGGGTGAAGCCGGGACGGATGCGGCGGGTGATGTCGCCAAGCGGGTCGGCGAGCAGGTTCTCGTCGGCAATGAAGGCATGCCGAAATCCGACGCTGTAGGTGCCGGTGCCCTCGAGCGCGATGAAATGCGCATTCTGCTGGATCTGGACGCCAGGCTGGCCGCACTCGACCATCGCCATCAACCGGTGCGAGGGATTGGACGCATCCTCCATGATGGTGCCGAACCAGTGGCCGGGTCCGAGGTTGGAGACCCAGGGCAGCACGCCGTTGACAGTGTAGCCCCCCGCCACGCGCGTCGCGCGCAACGCGAACTTCTCCATCCCGGCCAGCGCCTTCATCGGGTTGGACAGGCCGGTGCCGCCGAGTTGCGCGCCGGACGCAATGTCGCCCTGCAGCCGGGCGCGCAACGCGGTGTTGGACGAATGCTCGAGGTACCAGCCGCAGGCGTCCTGGCACCAGGCGCAGAACGCCGTCGACATGCAGGCGGAAGCGATCGCCGTCATCGCCTCGATGGCGAAACCGAGGTCGGGCTGGCCGAGCGGTGAGTGCTGCCGCAGGTGTCCGGCAAAGGCGCCGTCGCGACCGAACGCCCGCATCAGTTCGGCCGGATAGAACCCGTCATGGTCGATCGTCTTTGCCATTGGCGCCAGTTCCGCCTCGGTCCGCTGCCGGATCGAGGCGAGCAGGGAAGCAGGATCGGCGGCATGGCGCGACGGCGCCGAGGCAAAATTTCCCTGGAAGGCTGGCTGCCCGTGGAAGGCTGGCGCCGTGCCCCCGTCCCGCGGCATCAGGTGGCCTTCACGTCGAGCGCTACCGGCTTGGTGAAGGTGTTGGCGACCGGCGACCACACCGCGGCGTGAGCGATCAGGCTGTCGATCTCCGACTGCGGGGCATCGGCGTCGAGGTGCACCTTGACCCGCACGGCGTCGAAGCCAACCGGCTTCGGCGAGGTATCGCCGGTGCCCCATACCGCGGTGATGTTGATGTCGGCCTCAAGCTCGAGCTCGAGCGAGTTGATGGTGATGCCGCGGGCGACCGCGTTGGCGTGGATGCCGACCGCAAGGCAGGAACCTAATGCCGCGAGCGAGGCCTCGGATGGGTTCGGCGCGGTATCGTCGCCCAGCAGCGCGGGCGGCTCATCGATGACGTGGGCTGGCAGGGTGCGGATCATGTTGAGATGCCGGAATCGGCCCTCGGCGACGGTGCGGCATTTCAGCGTTCGGATTGCCTGCGGGTTCTCACGGCCCTTGGCGATCAAGCCCTCAAGCCCGGCCTTGTCGATCGGCTGGAGGCAGGATGTCATCGCCGTCGGTGGTGTTGCGCTCATGTCCTGGATTTCCTTTTATTGATGCCGGCTGGCCACCGGATGAGTGGTCCGGGTGATTGCGGTGGCCGAACAGACCGTTCTGTCTTGGTCCACCTGTATGCGAATGCTGTGCCAACGTCGTGTCTGCCAAATTCCCCTGTGACGAAGGCACAATCTCCTTGTGGACCATGGCTTGTACATTGTTAGGTGATCTCAACATGCGGAGTCTCTGCAGCGAATGCACAATCTACGAGCATATCCTTGGAAAAACTGATGCCTAATGAGGCAACTTTGTCGTCGGCCAGGCCGTTCGGAACTGTCGGCGCAGCGGATGCATCGTCGGACGTGGCTGTCAGGACGCCTCGCCAAAGGATCATCGACGCTGCACGAGACATGTTCTGCCGCGACGGCATTCACGCCACCGGCATCGACCGCATCCTCGCCGTCGCCGGCGTGTCCAAGATGACGCTCTACGCGCGTTTCGGATCAAAGGAGGCGTTAGTCCGCGAGGTTTTGCAACAGGAAGGCGTCGCGTGGCGGGAAAGCTTCTTCGCCTCTGTCGAGGCCGCCTCGCCCGATCCTCGGGAGCGGCTGCGCGCCATAGTGCCGACGCTCGCCACATGGTTCCGAGGTGAGCGTTTCTATGGCTGCGCCTTCATGAACGCGGTCGCTGAGCACACTAAGGGGGAAGGCTTTCTGCGCGATCTCGCCGCCGAGCATCATCGCGCCATCCTGGGCTTCCTGGGCCAGCAGGCTCTGTCCGCCGGCAGTCGGGAGCCCTCCTTGCTGGCGCGGCAGTTGCTGCTCATGATGGATGGCATGATCGTCGCCTACATGGTCAGCGGCGACGACGCGGTGCTGATGATCGCCGCGCGCAACCTCGATGCGGTCCTGGAAAAGGAGCTCGGCAAGCCGTCGCGTTGAAGGTTCCAGCCGTGACTTTCGCGCCCTCGACCGCGTCTTCGCAACTGATAGGCTGCGGACTCGTTGAAGCTGGCACGAACAGGCGGGCATGAATGACGCAATGGGCGAATGACGGGTTCGAGACCGATCCGCGGGTGACGCAGATACTTGACATCTTCGCCAAGGAGACGGCGACCGAGCGCGTCCTGTTGCGTCCTGAGGCGACCATCGAGGACCTGGGCATCGCCTCGCTCGATCTTACCTTGGCGGTATTTCAGCTCGAGTCGGTGTTCGACATTGAAATCCCGGTCATCGCGGCGCGGCCGGGAACCGAATTCGGCACCGTCGGCGAGCTGGTCGGGCATGTCATCGCCGTAATGGACAAGGCTCGCGCGCTTAACGGCGCCAAGGCATGAATGGCGTGCGGCGGGTGGTCGTCACCAGCATCGGCGCCATCTCGGCGATCGGGCATGATGTCGCCTCGGTCTGGAACGCGGTGGCCAAGGGCGCCTGCGGCATCCGCCCGATCGCGGGCATCCCGACCGACCGGCTGGCGGTGACCCACGCCGCGGAGGTGATCGGCTTCGATCCGTCGGCGCATTTCGAGGCCCGGCGGCTGCCGATGCTCGACCGCACCTCGCAACTCGCCTTGGTGGCCGCGCGCCAGGCCGTGGCCGGCGCGCGGGCGGCGCTCGCCGGGCTGGAACCGGCACGCGGCGGCGTCGTGCTTGGTGCTGCGATCGGCCAGGAGACCTTCGACAACTCCTACAAGGCACTGTATGGCGAAAACGCCAAGCGGCTGCACCCGATGACCGTGCCGCGGATCATGCCGAACGCGCCGGCGAGCCATGTCTCGATGGAGTTCGGGCTGCGCGGTCCCTGTTTCGCCACTGCCTCGGCCTGCGCGTCGTCGAGCCACGCGATCGGGTTGGCGTTTCAGATGATCCGGTCCGGCATGATCGACCTGGCGATGACCGGCGGCAGCGACGCCTCCATCGTGGTCGGCTTCATGAAGGCTTGGGACGCGCTGCGCGTGCTCAGCCCGGATGCCTGCCGGCCATTCTCGAAGGATCGCACCGGCCTGGTGATCGGCGAAGGGGCGGCGATCCTGGTGCTTGAGGAGCGGGAGCGGGCACGGGCCCGTGGCGCCGAGATCCACGCCGAGATCGTCGGCTTCGGCATGAGCGCCGATTCCGGTGAGCTGACCGCCCCCGATGCCGACGGCGCCGCTCGCGCCATGCAGGCCGCGCTCGACGATGCCAGGACGCGTCGGGAAGAAGTCGATTACTTCAACGCGCACGGCACCGGCACCCGGCTGAACGACAAGACCGAAGTTGCTGCCTTGAGGAAGGTGTTCGGTGCGCACCTGGACCGGCTGCCGGTATCCTCGACCAAATCGATGCATGGCCACTGCCTCAACGCCGGAGGCGCCGTGGAAGCGGCGATCACCTGCCTGGCGCTGCGGCACGGCGTGCTGCCGCCGACCATCGGCTTTCGTGAACCCGACCCCGAATGCGCGGTCGATTGCGTGCCGAATGTTTCTCGCTCTGCCCCGATCGAGGTTGCAATGTCAAACTCGTTCGCGTTTGGCGGCATCAATGCCGTGCTGCTGATGAGGCGCGCAGCGTGACCACCGCTTACATCAACCGGATCGGCACGGCGGTTCCGGCCCACGACATTCATACACCGTTCATCGCCTTCGCGCGGACGCTGCTGGCCGATGCCAAGCCGCGTGCCGTGTTCGACCGCATGGCCGAGCGCTCCGGCATCGCCCATCGGTTTTCGGTTTTGCGGCCAGGCATCATCGAAGCCGGGGAGGTCGATGCCGACGGCTTCTATCGCCGGGGCGATTTCCCCGGCACTGGTGCGCGCATGGCGCTGTATGAAGCCGAGGCGCTGAACCTCGCCGTGCGAGCCGTCGAGGCGCTTGATATGGGGCACGAGCGGGATCGTATCACGCATCTGATCGTCGCCTCCTGCACCGGGTTCACGGCACCCGGGCTCGACCTCCAGCTTGGCCAGAAGCTTGGCCTGCGCCAGGATGTGTCGCGCACGCTGGTCGGCTTCATGGGCTGCTCGGCCGCGGTGCCAGCGTTGCGGTTGGCACAGCAGGCGGTCCGGTCGGACCCGTCGGCGCGCGTGCTGGTGGTCAATTTGGAGCTGTGCTCGCTGCATTTGCAGGAAACCGACGAGATCGAGACGGTGCTGTCGTTCCTGCTGTTCGGCGATGGCTGTGCGGCGGCCCTGGTCACGGCGGACGAGGGCGGCATCGCCCTGACCGATTTTCGAAATGCGGTTATTCCCGACAGCCAGGACCTCATCACCTGGCAGATCGGCGACCAGGGCTTTCGCATGTTCCTGTCGGGCAAGGTGCCCGGACGGATCGCCGGCGCGCTGCGCCACGAGATGCTTCGAAATGACGATGGCGGGTTGTTGCGCGGCGAGGGCGTGGGCGCGGTCGAGCTTTGGGCGGTGCATGGCGGCGGGCGAACGGTGCTGGACGCGGTCGAGGTCGGGCTTGGGCTGGAGCCCGCCGCCCTGTGCCACTCGCGCGCGGTGCTGCACGATTACGGCAACATGTCGTCGGCCACCGTGATGTTCGTGCTGAAGCGCATGATGGAAGCGGAGCCGGGCAGGAAGCGTGGATTCGCGATGGCGTTCGGCCCTGGGATGGTCGCCGAGACCTTCCGTTTCCGCCTGGTCTGACGAGTTGGATCTTTCACGACGCAGCGAAGCGGCGGAGGAGATGGATGCGCCGCAGACCAGCGCTGAGGATTACTCCCGGTCGCTGCGCGACCTGGCAAGCCTCAACCGGATCACCTTCACCCACGCATCGACGCTGCGGTGGCTGGCGCGGGCGACCGCCGGCCTTGCGAGGGGCGCCGCGTTCTCGGTGCTGGATGTTGCCTGCGGCCATGGCGATCTGCTGCGCGCGATGGGTCGTTGGGCTGGTCGGCGCGGGTTCCTGGTGACGCTGGAAGGCATCGACCTCAGCCCGCGTAGCGCCGTCGAGGCGAATGCCGCGACCCCGCCCGGCATGGCTATCGCCTACCGCACCGGCGATGTCTTCTGCTACGAGCCGAGACCGGCGCCGGACTTCATCGTCAGCTCGCAGTTCGCGCACCATTTGACCGACGCCGAGCTTGTCAGTTTCCTGCGTTGGTTGGACCGCCATGCGGCACGTGGCTGGTTCATCGCCGACCTGCACCGTAATGCCTTCGCCTATCACGGCTTTCCGTGGCTGGCACGCGTTGCCGGCTGGCATCGCATCGTGCAGATGGACGGCCGCATCTCGATCGCGCGTGGCTTCCGCCGCGCCGACTGGCAACGGCTGCTGGCCGAGGCCGGGGTTGCCGCGGAGGTGAGATGGAGTTTTCCGTTCCGCTGGGCCGTCGCCTCGCGCAGGCCCATGCCGTGACGATCAGGGCTCGGGAGGAACCGATTGTGATCGCCGGCGGTGGCCTGGCCGGTGCGGCGGCGGCCTGCCTGCTGGCCGAGGTTGGGCGCCGGGTGATCCTGTTCGAACGCGATGCCGGGCCGTCCGACAAGATCTGCGGCGAGTTCGTCAGCGCCGAGGCGCAGTTCTACCTCGAACGCATCGGCATTGACGTGATGGCGCTTGGCGCCCATCCGATCCATCGGCTGCGGCTGGTGCACCGCGACCGCGAGGTCGAGTGCGCGCTGCCGTTCGCCGCCGTCGGCCTGTCGCGCCGCGTGCTGGACGAGGCGCTGCTGGGGCATGCCGTCCGCTGCGGCGCGGAAATCCGCCGGGGACAGGGGGTGGCGCTGAAACAGGACCGGGGACCGATTCGGCTCGAACTCGCGGACGGGCAGAGGCTGAGCGCCGGCACGATGTTCCTCGCCACCGGCAAGCACGACCTTCGCGGCATCCGGCGGCAGGTCGAAAAACCATCTGACCTGGTCGGATTCAAGCTGCATCTTCGGCTGGCGCAGGCGCAACAGGCGGAGTTGGCCGGGCATATCGAGATCACGCTGCTTGAGGATGGCTACGCCGGCCTGCAGCTTGTCGAGGATGGGATCGCCAATCTGTGCCTGTTGGTCGAGCGGTCGCGCCTGCGCCTCGCCGGCAGCGACTGGGAGGGTCTGCTCGCGCATCTCCGGCGCGCCGAGCCGCATCTGGCGGCGCGTCTGGCCGGCGCGGAGGCGTTGATGCGGCCGATCTCGATTTCCCGGGTGCCGTATGGCTTCGTCCATGCGCCGGCGGCGGATGACCCGCCCGGCGTGTTCCGGCTTGGCGACCAGGTTGCCGTCATACCGTCGTTCACCGGTGACGGCATGTCGATCGCCCTCCATAGCGCGGCTGTCGCCAGCGCTTGCCATCTGGCGGGGATCTCCGCGGCAGCCTATCACCGGCGGATACGACGCGACGTTGGCGGGCAGATTACGCGCGCCGGCCTGCTGTATCGGGCTGGCACGTCGGCCACCGGACGGGCCGGCTTGATGCGGGCGGCGGCGATGTGGCCGGGCGGGTTGCAGTTGGCGGCCCGTTTGACCCGCGTGCCGCCCGCCGTGCTGCGAGACGCCGCCATCAACCTCCGGCATGGAGCCGCCTGAATGCGACACCCGATCGCGACCTTGAAGCCATGGCTGCTGCTGGCGGTGCTGGTTGCGCCGATGCCGTGCTTCGCCCAGCAGACGCCGGCCGGGCGCTGGCGGACCTTCGACGATAAAAGCGGGAAGGAACGCGGCCTGATGGTGATCGAGGACCATGACGGCACCCTGACCGGCCGTGTCGGCGGCATCCTGGACCCGGTTGAGGCGGCGCGGGTATGCGAGAACTGCAAGGATGCACGCCGCGGGCAGCCAGTCGTGGGCATGATCGTGATGACCGGGATGCGCCGGGACGGCGGCAAATGGGATGGCGGCGAAATCCTCGATCCAGAAACCGGGTCCATCTACCATTGCACGATGGAGCTGCAGGATGGCGGTGCCAAGCTGAACGTGCGCGGCTATATCGGCATTTCGCTGTTCGGCCGGTCGCAGACCTGGCTGCGTCAGGGGAGCTAGGCAGCTACATCCCCTCCAACCCGACGCTTGAGGGTGAAAATCCAAGCGCGCGAGGGTCGATGCTCATGCCGAGTTGGGCTGGGCTGGCAGCATCGGGGAAGCTCAGGCGCAGGCGCAGGATGTAGCGGCCGTCGGCATTACGCCGCAGCCACGCCCGGTTCAGACGCAGCCGGACAAAGCCCTCGCCATCCAAGTTCTGCCATGCCAGAGGAGCGGACTGCCCCACGACTTCCATGCCGACCCGCTGGATCGGTAGCCCTGGCCCCGTGAAGGCCACGCCCTTGATGACCAGTGTCGAGGTCTCCGGCAGGTCGGCGGCCAGAGGAAGGATCATTTCGGCCTGGGACTGCGACCAGACCGAACCCTCGTCCTGCGGCCACCAGCCGTCTGCCAGATAGCCGCTGGCGCGGGCCTGCGGACCCAGCACACGCACGTCGCCGATCGACAGCACCTGACCGCCATCCCGGCTGCTCAGCGGATCGATAGGCGCCGTGCAGGCTGAACACCGGTGCCAGCCCGGCGCCGCCACCAGGATGCCGTCGACGCGGCCAAATCCGTCCGCCGCCGGATCGATCCTTGCTGCCGCCGCCAGCGCGAACTCGGGTGCCAGGACGTACAGCGTTCCGGGATCGAGGTTTGGAGGCAGGCTGTCATGCGGCCTGCCGACGCCGCTCCATAGCAGGTCTGTCCAGTCGATGAACCGCGTGCCGCGGGCGCCCGGGCCGGCCGCGCGAAGGTAGGCCTCGCCGATCAGGGTTTGCGCCGGGCCCGACAGTTGAACGACCGTGCGATAGCGCGTCGCCGCCTGGGCCCAGAACCGGCTGATGAGGCGGCGCGGCTCCTCGCGCCTGGCGTCGCAGGCACTGACGACGGGGCCGCCAGGACCATCGAAGCCGCTGCCGACAGGCCGGCAGTTGGCAAGCTCCGGATCGAGGCCGATCTCGCCCAGTTCCGGGAATCGGCCGGCGGGGTGGCCCTGGGTCAGGACGACGATGCGCCCGGCATGGTCCTTAACCAGCCGGGCCATCTCGTCATGCAGCTTCCAGCCGCGCGCCTCCAGCACCGTGTTGCCGACATTGATCACCTGCACGCCCGCGCGCGGCGGCATCAGCGCGACAAGATGGCTTACCGGACCCCGAAAGGTCAGCACGATCAGCATGCCCGGCTCGACCCAGCCCATGTCGGCGCGCAACGTTTGATCCGCATATGGCACTCGCGCCGGCTCCGGGTACCGCGTCGCGGCGACCGTCAGGCCGAGTACGAGCACCAGCCCGCCGATCGCTGCCCGGCCGTGTAAGATGCGCATGAGCAGCAGCGGGATGGATAGGCCGGCGACGATTTCGAGGATGACGGCGTAGCGCAGGATCGAGCTGGTCGTGAGCCAGGCAACATAGCCGGCGGCAAGGAATACAAGCACCGCGCGCTGTATCGGGGAGAAACCGGGCTCTCGGTCACTGGTCCTTGCCACGACACGGCGTGCCGCCGACATCAGCAACACGGCCAGGCCGAGGCACAGCAGGATGGCGCCGCGCGGATCTCGAAACGGCAATTCGCCCGGCAGCCGGTCGCCGCCGATCCAATACAGCGGATAAAACAGCCACTGGAGAATCCCGTGCGGCAGAAAGCGATCGTCGATCACGCTGGCCGGTGGATACCATAGCGATCGAAACACCCCGTTGAACATCGGGAATGTCGGGTTGCCGAAACGATCGTAGAGCCGCAGCGCCCACCAGCCATCGCTGATCGCGAAGCCGGCGATCCATCCGGCCCCGAACAGGAACGCCGCTCGCAGCATCTGACGTGGCCGGTGCAGGCTGAGGACCGCCAGGCCTGCAGCGAGCGCATAGACCGTGGCGGTGAGCTTGAGGCCCGCCGCCACGCCGAACATCGCGGCTCCGGCGACCAGCCCGCGACTACTGGGCGGTTTGGTGCTGGCGTCCCGCAACAGGAGGTAAAGGCCGGCGAGCATCACGGCGCCGACCGGCAGGTCATCCGTTGTCGAACCGATTTGCGAAACCACCGCCGCCCCGGTGATACCGAGCGCCACGGCGACGATGGCCGGCAGCCGGCCATGGCCGTAGATCAAGGCGGCGAGACGGGCCGCGAAATAGATGGCGGCGCCGAACCAAAGCCCCATGAAGCCGGCCAGCCAGCGCGGGTGGTTCTGCCATGGCCCCAACGCAAGGCCAGCATATACGGCATCGAGCACCGGGTTGAGGTAGCCCTGCATCCCGGCAGCCAGCAGGTCCGCCTTGAACCGCCCGCCAAGCAATGCGGCGCCGTTGTAGAGATGGTAGTTGAGCATGTCCCAGCTGGCGTCTTGACCGAGCCAGATTGAAACCACGCAGCCAAGCGCCAGGCAGCCGAGCGCCAGAAAGGCTTGCAACGCGACGGCTATGATCTGGCCGTGGCTGTCTCGTTCCTGCGCCGCCTTGCCGCGTCAAGCCGCATCGCAGTCGAGATCAGGGCGGTGTGGGAGAATGCCTGCGGGAAGTTGCCGACCTGGCGCCGGCTGTGTGGATCGTACTGTTCCGACAGCAGCCCGACATCGTTGCGCAACGCGAGCAGACGGGCGAACAGCGCCTCGGCCTCGGCGTCGCGGCCGAGCATGCTGTAGATGTCGGCGAGCCAGAAGCTGCACGCGAGGAAGGCGCCCTCGCCCGGTGGCAGCCCGTCGACGCCGGCGGGGGTCTGGTAGCGCAGCACGAAGCCATCGACCAGCAGCTGGCGCTCAATCTCGGCCACCGTGCCGACCACGCGGGGGTCGTTGGGCGGCAGGAAGCCGATGCGCGCGATCAGCAGCAGGCTGGCATCCATCTCGCGGCTGCCGAAGCTCTGGGTGAACGCGTTCAGCTGCGCGTCGTAACCCTGCTCGCAGACTGTGGCGTGGATGGCGTCGCGCACCGTTCGCCACCGTTCGAGCGGCGCTTCCAGGTCGTAGCGCTCGGCGTCGGCCACCGAGCGGTCGAAGGCGAGCCAGGCCATCATCTTGGAAAAGGTGAAGTTCCGGCGGCCGCCGCGGACTTCCCACATCCCCTCGTCCGGCTCCTGCCAGATCGTCTCCAGATGTTCCATCATGGCACATTGCAGCGGCCACGCCGACGCCTCATGGGTCAATCCGCCGACGCGGGCGCGGCTTAGCGCGCCCATGATCTCGCCATAGATGTCGAGCTGGAGCTGGTCGGCCGCCGCGTTGCCGATCCGCACCGGGCTGGCGCCCTGGTAGCCGGGCAGCCAAGGCAGCTCGAACTCGGTCAGCCGCCGCTCGCCGGCGACGCCGTACATGATCTGGAGCTGGTTGGGGCTGCCGGCAATGGCCCGGTGCAGCCAGTCGCGCCAGGACTGCGCCTCATCGTAGTAGCCGCCCTCCATGAGCGAATACAGCGTCAAGGCCGCGTCGCGCAGCCAGCAGAACCGGTAGTCCCAGTTGCGCTCGCCGCCAAGCTGCTCGGGCAGCGAGGTCGTTGCCGCGGCGACGATGCCGCCGGTGGCTTCATAGGTTAGTGCCTTCAGGGTCAGCAGCGATCGCTGTATCTCGTCGCTCCATCGGCCGTCATGCCCGCAGCTGTCCGACCAGGCCCGCCAGTGCGCGTCGGTCCGCGCCAGCGCCGCCTCGGGATCGAAGGCTTGCGCCAACGGCAGATGCGAGGCGCGGTGGGACAGCACGAAAGCCAGGCGCTGGCCGGCGCTGACGGTGAAGGTGGCGGCGGTCGCCATGTCGGCGCCGACGAGCCGGACCGGGGATCGAAGCAGCACCCGCTCCGGCCCGGCGACCGCGCTGATGCCATCGCCATCGGGCAGCCGCTCGACCCATGGCACCGAAACTCCATAGTCGAAGCGCAGGGTGAGGACCATCTTCATGGCGACCTCGCCGCCGCGGCTCTCGACGATGCGCACGATTGCGGAGTTTTCCATGCCCATCGGCATGAAGTCGATCAGCGCAACGCTTCCGGCCGCGGTTTCGATCAATGTTTCCAGGATCATCGTGCCATCCCGGTAGGCGCGCTTGACCCGAATGGCGGGCTCGGCGGGCGCTATCCGCCAGCTGCCGTTATCCGACGTGCCGAGCAGGCCGGCGAAGCAGGCGGCGCTGTCAAAGCGCGGCCAGCACAGCCAGTCGATGGAACCGTTGAGGCCGACCAGCGCCGCCGTTTGGCAGTCGCCGATTATGGCATAGTCCTCGATCGGCAGCGGCGCTTGCGGGGTTTCAGGCCAGGCGGACGATTCGGACATGGAAACCACAATGAACGGTTGCGTGGCGGAGTTCTAGCCTTTCGTCCGGCGAAAAAGCCTAGACAAGCGAATTCTTCCATATTACGTATACGGCAGTTAGATAGCGAAAACGATATAGTGGCGGATTTGTTCACGATCGGCGAGCTGGCGACGGAGTTCTCGTTGTCGCCGCGCGCCATCCGGTTCTATGAGGACCAGGGGCTGCTGTCGCCGTCGCGCGCCGGCACCACCCGGATCTATGCCAAGCGCGACCGCGCCCGTCTGCAGCTCATATTGCGCGGCAAGCGTCTTGGCTTCTCCCTGGCCGACATCCGCGAGTTCCTTGGGCTCTACGATGCCGACCGTGGCAAGCACCGGCAGATGGCGATGACCCTGGAGCGCACCCGTGCGAGAATCGCCGAACTTGAGATCCAATTGCAGGACATCACCGTGACACTGTCCGAGTTGCGCGTGATGGCGGACGGGATCGTCGCCTACCAGCGTGACGCGGACACAACGAAACCAATTAGGAGCGCCCGAGCATGAGTGCGAGCAACACCCAGGCGGTGATCGTCGGCTACGCCCGGTCACCGTTCACCCAGGCTGGTCGCGGTGCCCTCGCCCGCGTCCGTCCCGACGACCTGCTGGCCCAGGTGGTGCGTGCACTGATCGAGCGCACCGGCGCCAAGCCCGAGGACATCGAGGACATCATCATCGGCTGCGCCTTCCCCGAGGGCGAGCAGGGCTTCAACATCGGCCGCGTGGTCGGTTTCCTGGCCGACCTGCCGATCACCGCGGCGGGCTCGCAGATCAATCGCTGGTGTGGCAGCAGCATGAGCGCCATCCACATGGCGGCGGGCGCGATCGCCGCCGGCGCCGGCGAGCTTTTCGTTTGTGGCGGCGTCGAAAGCATGAGCCGGGTGCCGATGATGGGTTTCAACCCGGTGCTCAACCCGATCCTGCAGAAGGAAAAGCCGGACAGCTATATCGGCATGGGCATGACCGCCGAGAACCTGGCGCAGCGCTACCAGATCGACCGGGCGGCGCAGCAGGCTTTTGCCGTGACCAGCCAGAACCGCGCCGCCTCCGCCCAGGCCGAGGGCCGGTTCGCCGACGAGATCGTGGCGATCCATACGAAAGCGGGGGTTGTCGATCAGGATGGCTGCATCCGCGCCGAGACCACGCAGGAAGGGCTTTCCGGCCTGAAGCCGGCGTTCCTCGCCACCGGCACCGTGACCGCCGGCACCAGTTCACCGCTGACGGATGGCGCTTCGGCCGTGCTGGTCGCCAGCGCGGCCTATGCCGAGAAACATAATTTGCCGGTGCTGGCGCTCATCCGGTCCATGGCGGTGGCGGGCTGCGCGCCCGATATCATGGGCATTGGCCCGGTGCCGGCGACGCGCAAGGCGCTGGCCCGCGCGGGCATCGAGATGTCGGCGATCGACCTTGTCGAGCTAAACGAGGCCTTCGCCGCACAGGCGCTGGCGGTCGAGCACGACCTGATGCTCGACCACGCCAAGGTCAATCTGGACGGCGGCGCGATCGCGCTCGGCCATCCGCTCGGTGCCAGCGGCGCCCGCATCACCGGCAAGGCCGCCGCGTTGCTGGCGCGCACCGGCGGCCGACATGCGCTGGCGACGATGCGCGACAGGACGGTGGCCAGGGCGTCGCCACCGTCCTGTCGCGGGCCTGAGCCGTGAACGTCGAAAAATGCGCCGTGCTCGGCGCCGGGCTGATGGGCAGCGGCATCGCTGCCCACCTGGCCAATGCCGGCTATCCAACGTTGCTGCTCGACATGTTGCCAAAGAATGGCGACGGCCGGAACTCGGTGGCCCAGGGTGCGATCGACAGGCTGCTGCGCGCCGATCCGCAGCCGCTCATGTCGCCGGAGTTTGCAAGGTTGATCACGCCGGGCAACTTTGACGACGATCTGGGGAAATTGGCTGACTGCGACTGGATCATCGAGGTCATCGTCGAGGACCTCGGCGCCAAGCGCGCGATGTACGATCGCATCGATGCGGTGCGCAAGCCGGGCAGCATCGTTTCAAGCAATACCAGCACCATCCCGCTACGTGCGCTGACTTCCAAACAGTCGGAAGCGTTCAAGCGTGACTTCTGCATTACCCATTTCTTCAATCCGCCGCGCTACATGCGGCTGCTGGAGATCGTCAGCGGTCCGGACACCCGCGCCGACGCTGTCGCAGAGATCTCGAAACTCTGCGACGTGCGGCTCGGCAAGGGCGTGGTGCATTGCAAGGACACGCCAGGCTTCATCGCCAACCGCATCGGCACCTACTGGATCACCTGCGCCATCAACGAGGCGATCGAGTGCGGGCTGAAGGTCGAGGAAGCGGACGCCGCGCACCGGCCGATGGGCATCCCGAGCACCGGCGTATTCGGCTTGGTCGATCTGGTCGGACTCGATCTGATGCCGTTGGTGTCGAAGTCGATGCTGACCAGCCTGCCGCCCGACGATGATTTTCGCCGTATCTTCAAGGAGCATCCGGTGCTCGGCCGGATGATCGCCGAGGGCAATGTCGGGCGGAAGGGCAAGGGCGGGTTCTACCGCATGGCGGGGCGCGGCGCCGATCGGGTGCGTGAGGCGATCGACCTTGTGACCGGCAGCTATCGGGCCGCCGAGAAGCCGAGCCTGGACGCGGTGGATGCCGGCCGGCGCAGCCTGGCCGCGCTGGCCGACCATCCAAGCTCGGTCGGTGCGTACTCTCGCGCCGTGTTGGTGCAGACGCTGGTCTATGCGGCCTCCTTGGTACCGGCAATCTCTGAGAACATACCCGACGTCGATGCCGCGATGCGGCTGGGCTACGCCTGGGGCGAGGGTCCGTTCGAGCTGATCGACAAGCTGGGCACCGATTGGCTGGTGGACGCGGCCGTTACTGCAGGCTTGACGGTGCCGCCGCTGCTGGAACTGGCACGCGGCAGAAGCTTTTACCGGATCGAGAACGGTGAGCTGCAATGCCTGACACCCTCTGGCGAGTATGCGCCCGTATTGCGCCCGAATGGCGTGCTGCTGCTATCTGATATCCGGCGCGCCGCCAAGCCGCTGCTGAAAAACGCATCGGCGAGCGTCTGGGACATCGGCGACGGCGTGCTGTGCTTCGAGTTCACCAGCAAGATGAACGCGCTCGATCCGGAAATCCTTGGGCTGCTCGGCAAGACCATTGGTCGGGTCGCCCATTCCTACAAAGGCCTTGTCGTCTACAACGAGGGCGAAAACTTCTCCGTCGGCGCCAATCTTGGCTTGGCTTTGTTCGCCGCCAACATTGCCGCTTGGCCGGAAATTGAAAAACAAATCGCCGCCGGACAGGCCGCCTACAAGGCGCTGAAATACGCCCCCTTCCCCAGCGTCGCCGCCCCTGCCGGCATGGCGCTCGGCGGTGGCTGCGAAATCCTGCTGCATTGCTCGGCGGTCCAGGCCCATTCCGAAACCTATGCCGGGCTGGTCGAGGTCGGCGTCGGGCTGCTGCCCGGCTGGGGCGGCTGCAAGGAGCTTCTGGCGCGCTGGCAAGCCAATCCCAAGATGCCGCGCGGGCCGATGCCAGCGGTCAGCAAGGTTTTCGAGATCATTTCCACGGCACAGGTTAGCAAGTCGGCGGTGCAGGCACAGAGGCTTGGCTTCCTGCGGCCAACCGATGGCGTGACGATGAACCGCGACCGGCTGCTGCAGGACGCGAAGAACCGCGTGCTGGAAATGGCCAAGGATTACCAACCGCCGAAGTCCGCCGAATACCGTCTGCCCGGGCCAGGCGGCCGCGCCACGCTCGAGGTGGCGGTCGAGGGCTTTGCCGCCGTCGGCCGCGCCACGCCGCACGATGTCGTGGTGTCCAAAGCGGTCGCGCGGGTGCTGACCGGCGGCGATGCCGATCCGCTCGACATCCTGACCGAGGACGACATCACCGACCTGGAGCGCGTCGGCTTCCTGGAACTGCTGCGCACCCCGGGAACTCTGGCGCGCACCGAGCACATGCTGAACACCGGCAAGCCGCTGCGCAATTAAGGATCTGAAACATGGCCAGCTACACAGCGCCTTTGCGCGACATGCGGTTTGTGATGCACGAGCTGCTCGACAGCTCCAGCCTGTCCACCCTGCCCGGCTACGAGCAGGCGACGCCCGAGCTGATGGATGCGGTGATCGAGGAAGCCGCCAAGCTGGCGCAAGACATCCTACTTCCGTTGAACCTTTCCGGCGATGCGGAGGGTTGCACCTATGAGAACGGCGTCGTGCGAACGCCCAAGGGCTTCAAGGATGCCTACGCGCAGATGATCGCCGGCGGCTGGACCTCGCTCGCTTGCGATCCGGAGTTCGGCGGCCAGGGCATGCCGAAGCTGGTCAGCACGGTGTTCGAGGAAATCGTCTCCAGCGCCAACACGGCGTTCGGCATGTATCCGGGCCTGTCGCACGGCGCCTACCGCGCGCTGCACGCCCACGGCAGCGAAGCGCTCAAGAAACAGTATCTGCCGAAACTGGTGGATGGCACCTGGTCCGGCACGATGTGCCTGACCGAGTCGCAATGCGGCACCGATCTCGGCCTGATCCGCACCCGCGCCGAGCCCGACGCTGACAGCGGCTTTCGCATC
This sequence comes from Acetobacteraceae bacterium, assembly GCA_025356735.1. Lineage (GTDB taxonomy): Bacteria > Pseudomonadota > Alphaproteobacteria > Acetobacterales > Acetobacteraceae > PALSA-911. Next base: position 16,835 of record JANXRT010000152.1, read on the forward strand.
ACCGGCACCAAGATCTTTATCTCCGCCGGCGAGCACGATCTGACCGAAAACATCCTCCATCTGGTGTTGGCCAAGCTGCCCGGCGCGCCGGCGGGCACCCGCGGCATCAGCCTGTTCCTGGTGCCGAAATTCCTGCCGACCGCAGAAGGCCGACCCGGCGCGCGCAACGGCGTCAGCTGCGGCAGCATCGAGCACAAAATGGGCATCAAGGCCTCGGCTACCGGCGTCATGCATTTCGACGGGGCGCAGGGTTGGCTGGTGGGCCGTGAGAACAGCGGCATGCGATGCATGTTCACCATGATGAACGCGGCCCGGCTGGCGGTCGGCATGCAGGGGCTCGGCCTGGCCGAAACCGCCTACCAGTCCGCCGCCGCCTATGCCCGTGACCGCCGCCAGGGCAAGTCGGTCGGCGGCAAGACCGATCCGGCGCAGGTTGCCGACCCGATCATCGTGCACCCCGACGTGCGCCGCATGCTACTCGAAAGCCGGTCGATGACCGAGGCCGGCCGGGCGCTCTCTTACTGGTGCGGAATGGAGCTCGATCGCGCCGAGCGCCACCCCGATCCGGCGATGCGCCAGGAAGCGGACGACCTGGTGGCGCTGCTGACACCGATCCTGAAAGCCGCGCTGACCGACCTTGGCTCGGACGCCGCCAATGCCGCGGTGCAGGTCCATGGCGGCCACGGCTACATCCACGAATGGGGCGTTGAGCAGCTGGTTCGCGATGCCCGCATCTGCCAGATCTACGAGGGCACCAACGGTATCCAGGCGCTCGACCTGGTCGGCCGCAAGCTCGGCCAGGACACCGGGCGGCTGCTGCGGCGGTTCTTCCATCCGGTTGCCGAATTCCTGGCGGCGCACGAGCAGGATGCGGCGCTGTCGGAGTTCGTGGGCCCGACCGCCAAGGCGCTTGGCCGGTTGCAGCAGGCGACGATGACCGTGGCGGCGCGCGGGATGGCGCGGCCGGAGGAGGCCGCGGCGGCGGCCACCGACTACCTGCGGCTTTTTTCCCTGGTTGCGATGGCCTTCATGTGGTGTCGCATGGCCGAGGTCGCGCAGCGCGCGCTCCAAGCCGGCGCGAACGGCGAGGCTTCGTTCTACCAGGCCAAGATCGATGTCGGAAAGTTCTTCATGGCCCGCGTGCTGCCGCGCCATTCCAGCCATTTCCAGGTGGTGATGGCGGGCGGGGAGACGCTGATGCTGTTACCGGAAGTGGCGTTCTGACGTATTCCAATTAAGCAACGATTGGGGATGCACATGTGCGAGTTATGCGTGGCGGCAGGCCTGGGCCGTCGCCGAATGATGCTGTCCGGCGCCGGCCTGCTGGCGTCGGCCGCGTTGGCCGGCCCGGCGCGGGCCAAGCCGGTATCCGCCGCCGACAACCCCGATGCGGCGCTGAACCTGCTGCTGGAAGGCAATGCTCGCTACGTCGCGAACCAGCCCAGGGAGCGCGATTTCTCGGCAGGACGGGCCGGACGCGAGCAAGGCCAGGCGCCGTTCGCCGCCATCCTGAGCTGTGCCGATTCGCGGGTGGCGCCGGAACTGGCCTTCGACCAGGGTCCCGGCGATCTGTTCGTAGTACGGGTCGCCGGCAACTTCGTTTCGCCGGACAGCCTCGCCAGCCTTGAGTATGGCGCCGCCGTTTTGGGCACCAAGCTGATACTGGTGCTTGGACACAGCAGCTGCGGTGCCGTCAATGCGACGGTCGGCGCCTTGCAGAACGGCAATCGGCTGCCCGGCCACATTGCCGACCTGGTCCGCGCGATGAAACCCGGTATCGCTCCGGTGTTGACGAAGCCTGGCGAGGACCTTGAACAGCGTGCAGTTGTCGCCAACGTCCGCTACCAGGTTCAGCGCCTGCAGCATGCCAAGCCCATCCTGGAAGAGATGAACGCCCAAAAGAAGCTGCGCGTCATCGGTGCTGTGTACCAGCTGGCAACCGGCAAGGTCGAGCTGGTATAGAGCGCGGCGATGCACCTTGAGTAGCCGGGCACCTTGCCCGCCGGCTTACCCTCCTCCACCAGCTTGTGGCTAAGCGCCACTTGGTAGGGCGCCAACGTCGAGAGACCACCTGAAGACGTGCTAGCCGGCGTCGCTGCTGGTGCTTGCATCTTGAACTATGGCGGCTTGGCGCGGCAGCATTTTTGCCAAGTGGTGAACGGCCTCTTTGAACCGGGCGGCCGTTGCGGAGAGGTTGCTTCGGCGTAGGGCAAGATGCAGCGGCGCCGACAGACCCGGGCAGTCCCGCAACTTCTGGAACGACACGCCTGCGATGGCAAACCGCTGCATCGAGGCGGGCACGATCGAGATCCCAAGGCCCGCCGCCACCAGGCTCAAGGTTGACGGCAGGCGCGGCGCCTCCTGCACCACGACAGGCGTGAAGCCAGCGCCCCGGCATGCGGCGACGATCGCGTCGTAAAGACCTGGCCCGGCTGGCCGGCGATACAGGATGAACTCCTCGCCTGCGAGTGCTGCAAGCGGCAATGCCGAAGCCGTCTTCCTCGCCAGCCTGTGACCCGCCGGCAGGGCGATCAGCATCGGCTCGTCCAGCACGGGATCGACGATCAGCCCGCGGATGCTTCCGACCGGGGAGCGGACAAATGCGGCGTCGAGGCGCCCTTCCAGCATCGCCTTCACGAGTTCGGGGGTGCCGGCCTCGTCGAGTTCGACGCGCACGCCGGGCCGGGCCTGCCGAAAGGCCAGCAGCGCCACCGGAACGAACGGATGCAGCGCGGCGGAGCTGGTGAACCCGACAGCAAGCCGGCCTTGTTCCCCTCGCGCCGTGCGCCGCACCGTGTCGTCAATCTCTGCCGCGCGGGCGAGCACGGCGCGTGCCTCTCCCAGCAACGCCACGCCCGCGTCGGTCAGCGCCACACCCCGCGCAAGGCGTCGGAGCAGAAGCGTTCCGAGTTGCGCTTCGAGGCCGCGGACGAGGCGGCTGAGGGGCGGCTGCGCCATGCCCAGTCGTTCGGCGGCTCGCGTGATGTGACCCTCCTCGGCGACGGCGACGAAGGCGTGAAGGCGGCGCAACTCTATCACGGCATACCTTGCAGGTATTGCAATTCACTCTGGGATGCACTGGATGACACCATGGTGCAAGCGCAACATCGGCGTCGCATCATGGAGACGAGACATGCACCCGGGAACCGTGGACGCATCCGCCGGTCTGCTCGTGCAATTCCTCGGCTGGGTTGCCGGACAGCCGCGCACCTACGCAGAAACGATGGAGGCATGGCGGACATCGTGCCCGCGGATATCCGTCTGGGAAGACGCCCTGATCGAGGGGCTTGTCATGACGGAAAACGTCTTTTCGGGTCCTCAGGGTGAGGTGAAGGTCGTCCTGACGAAATCAGGCATGGACCGCCTCGGCCAACCGCCGCCGAGGCCCATGCCCCTTGTGACCTCGCGGCAGAGAACGTCCTGCTAAGCAAGGCGAACCGAGACGCCGGTGTCTCCGCTGCTGGTGGCTGGCTTGTGCGCGGTGACGCTAAGCACCGGCTTCCTCTCGGGCGTGTTCGGAATGGCGGGCGGCTTGATCCTGGTCGGCGTGCTCCTCGCGCTCATGCCGCTGCCGACCGCCCTGGCGCTGCACGCGATGACGCAACCTGAATTCTGGCTCCGCCGAACAAGCCGATACGGTGAATGTCCCGGCTTCGGCGGCGGCGTTCAGGCGACGGTCGACAGCAATTCGTCGAGCCGTTCGGGGTCTATCGAAAACGAGGAGTCGGCCAGCGGCGCCTCGCTGAGCGGTTCGCTCGGCCCGCGTATTTCGAGATAGCGGCCATGGCGAAGCTGGCACAGGCCGTAGAAGAACCGGTCGCACCAGTCCTCCGGCGCCGCGGCCAGCACGCGCACGCCGTCGGGCGAGAACATCAGCCCGGTGAGATCGGAGCCGAGCGTCGCGAACACGTGCGTCGCTTCACGAAACATTGCAAGCTGCTCGGTAAAAGCCAGTGTGCCGATCTCCACGCCGGTATAGCCGTGGCGCGCCAAGACCTCGAGAACCTCGACCTCGTTGGCCAGCCTGCGTGTCAAGGCCGAGCGCCGCACCGCCAGCCGGCGCGGCAGCAATACCGGATCGATGCGCGGCGGAATGGCCCGCAGGATATCGAGGCAGGCCGGATGCGGTATGTGGTCCGACCAGATTGGCCCGACCGTCCAGGCGTTGCGCAGTAGGTAATCATGAGTGGGGTCGATGCGGATGAGGCGATCCTCGGCGACGCCGAAAACCGCGAGGCTGTCCCGGACTGCATCGCCGAGGCTGCCGCCACTGCGGCGGCGGGTGATCCAGCCCGGCACCACGAAACGAAAGAAGCCGGGCCGGAAATACTCCGCCAGTGCCGCGCGGGGCAGAAGCTCGCCCAGCCAATGGCCCCAGGTTCCCTCGCCGAAGCGCGCGACGATCACGCAGGCGGCGTCGATTTCGACGGCCGGGCGCGACGTGCCAAGAATTTCGTGTCGGCGGTCGGGCTCGCGCACCAGGCTTGGCGGAATTTGCTCCTCAAGCTCGGCACCGCCCGTGGTCACCAGGAAATGGCCGCCGCCATGCAGAACCGTATCGGGCCTCAGCTGGCACAGCTCGATCTCGGTCGCCGACGCCCGGCGGGCTTGCAACGCCTCCTCGAACACCTGCCTGGCGAAAGCCGGATTGAACTCGCCGAGGTTCGATGCCGCCAGTGAGCACGGCAGCTCGATCGACAGACGGCCGAGCAGGACTTCCGAGCGCAGGCAGGCTTCCCGTGCCCGAACGACCGGCATGTCGGTCGCCGACACCGCCATGCCTACAGGCTGACCTTCTCGTCCGAATTCACGCCAAGCTGCTTCAGCTTGCGGTGCAGCGCGCTGCGCTCCATGCCGACGAAATGCGCCGTGCGGCTGATGTTGCCGCCGAACCGCATCAGCTGCGCATGCAGGTACTGGGTCTCGAACAGGTCGCGTGCCTCACGCAGCGGCAGCGCCATAATGTCGGCGGCGGGATCGATGGTCAGCAGGGCCGGCGCGCTGGAGCTGATTTCCGGCGGCAGCATGTCGGCGCGGATCGGATCGAGTGCGCGGCCCGGCGCCATGATCAGCAGCCAGTCCATCAGGTTGCGAAGCTGGCGGACGTTGCCGGGCCAGTCATAGGCCTGCAGCGCCGACAGCGTGTCGGCGCTGAGTTCCCGGCAGGGCATGCCGCTGCTTTCAGCCGAGCGGGCGATGAAGTACCGCGCCAGCACCGGCACGTCCTCACGCCGTTCCTTCAGGCTGGGCACCCGCAGCGGCACGACGGCGAGACGATAATACAGGTCCTCGCGAAACCGACCGACAGCGATCTCGGCGGTCAGGTCACGGTTGGTGGTGGCGATGACCCGGACATCGACCTTGATCCGGGCCGAGCCGCCGAGCCGCTCGAAGGTCTGGTCCTGCAACGCGCGCACGATCTTGCCCTGGGTCTCGATCGGCATGTCGGAAACCTCGTCGAGCAGCAGCGTGCCATCATGGGCGCGCTCCAGCACCCCCGCCCGCCGCGGCGCCGCCACCGGATCGGCCCCCGCCTCCACGCCGAAAAGCTCCTCCTCGAACCGGCCCGGCGCCAGGGTCGCGCAGTTCAGCACCACGAACGGACCCTCGGCACGGCGCGAGTTGGCGTGGATCATCCGGGCCACGACCTCCTTGCCAGTGCCCGCGGCGCCCGCGATCAGCACCCGCGAGCCGGTCGGCGCCACCCGCTCGACGCTGGCGCGGAGCGCGCCGACCGCCGGGCTGTTGCCGGTCAAGCTGGTCTCCGGCCCGGCGCGCAGACGCAGCTCGGCATTTTCGCGCGCCAGACGGGTGGCTTCG
>JANXRT010000160.1 GCA_025356735.1 Acetobacteraceae bacterium
CTGCCGCCGGCGGCAGGCTGGATCAGGTCGAGGCGTTCGCGGTCGCGACCGGCCCCGCGTTGCGGCCGGCCCGCGCCGCCCGGGGTCCGCTGTCCTGTCCCGCCGAAAGGCGCCGGCTGCGGCGCAACCCGATTTGCACGGACGGGACTTTCACCTGGCCAAGCTACCGCTATGCCCAGGAATACGGGCCGCGCGCGACCTACCGATGCGATGGCTCGGTGCCCGAGGAGGCGGAAATGGGTGCCGTCTGGGCCGAGGCCGCGGCCCGGCGCGATCTGCTCGACTTGCCGGAACGATGGTGATGGCGCGGCGCTGGGGCTTTTCCGGGTACGGCTGGGTGGCGCGCGATTTCATGCGCCCCGCGATAGACGCATCCGGCGACATCCTGGTCGCCATCGCCGATCCATCCGAGGCCGCGCGCCGGCGGGCGGAGGCCGACGGCGTCGCCGCGTTCGCCACGCTTGATGCGATGCTGCAACGGGCCGGTTGCGATATCCTTTACGTGGCGACCCCAAACCACCGCCATGCCGAGGCCGTGCGGGGAATCGCCGGATACGGTTTGCCGGTGCTGTGCGAGAAGCCGATGGCGGCGACGCTCGCCGACGCCGAAACCATCGCGGCGACCGTGGCCGCGTCCGGGATCGTCTATGGCACGGCGTTCGATCAACGCCACCACCCCGCCCATGCCGCGATGCGGCAGCAGATCCGCGCCGGCGCCATCGGCAAGCCGGTCGCGGTGCGCATCGTCTATGGCTGCTGGGTCGGTCCCCAATGGTCGCCGACCGGAACCGACAACTGGCGCGCCGACCCGAAGGCCGCCGGCGGCGGCGCGGTGATCGACTTGTCTCTCCATGGCCTGGACCTGGTGCAGTTCCTGCTTGGCGAGCCTGTTTCCCGGCTGCACATCACGTTGCAGCGCCACATCCATGCCTACGCGGTGGATGATGGCGGCGTGCTGACCGGACGTACGGCCGGTGGTGTGCTGGTTTCTTCCCATGTCGCGTACAACACTCCGGAAAAACTGCCCAGGCGGCGCCTTGAAGTGCTGGGCGCAGCCGGGCTGCTGGTCGCGACCGACACGATGGGCCAGACTGCCGGCGGCAGCGTCACGTTGCAGCAGGGCGATACGGTGGCGAATGTTCCGTTCGATACGGAACGGTCGCCGTTCGCCGCCCAGGCGCAGGCCTTCGCCGATGCGACCCTGGGCCGTCCCCATGATTTTTCGGTGGAGCGCGACATCGGGCTGATGCGGCTGTTCGATGCCGCCTACCAGGAGGCAAGACGATGCCTTTGAGCCCCTATGCCTGCGCCAATTGCGGCTTCTGGCAGGTCTATTTCGCCGCCCCTCCCGATTGCCCGGTCTGCACCGACGCGCGCAACGACCTGCCGGACGACGGCTGGAATTTCCTGGCGCAGTCGGATGTCGCCGCAAGCCATGACGGCGATGCGCGCGAGGCGGCGCCCGGCCTGTGGGCGTTCACCACGAAACCCAATCTCGGCCTCGCCGGCACCGGCTGGCTGATCGTGCGGCCGGGCGGCAACATCGCGTTCGAGGCGGCGCCCTTCTACACGCCGGCGATGCTCCGGCTGATCCGCAAGCTCGGCGGCATCGCCAGCCTCGCCGCCAGCCACGCTCACGGCTACGGCGCGTTGTTCCAGTTGCAGCTTGAATTCGAGCCGCCGGTCATGGCGATCCAGAAGGACGACCTCCGCATGACCAAGGCGTTCCGCGTGACGGCGCCGTATGACGAAACGTTGGAGCTGGCGCCCGGCTACACGCTGCACCATGTCGGCGGCCATTATGCCGGCCAGGCGGCGTTGCACGACGCCGTGTCAAGAAGATTGTTCTGCGGCGACATGTTCAAGGTCGACCAGGACGCCGACGGCCACTCAACGGCGATCTCCAGCCACAAGGCATTCCACAAGAATATTCCGCTTACCCATGCCGAAATTCGAAAATACCGCGACGTGATCGCGCCGTTGCCTTTCGACAGCCTGTGCACCCCGTTCGAATTCGCGCCCGAGATAGGGCGTGCCTTTGCCTTATCCGTGCTCGACGACGCCCTGTCCCATCCACCTGCCGTGAAACGGATTTCGATCTGATGGACCAGATGACCAGCCTGCCACCTGACCTGCTGCCGGCCGCGCGCGTCTATCTCGACGCGTTCCCGCAGGGCGACGTCGCGATTTTCCCGTTGACCTCGCTGGATCGCACCGGGCTGCCGGTTTGGGTCGCCGCGTTCTTCCCGGCCGATCCCAGCCTGCATGGCCTGATGCCGTATGGCGTCGGCTACGGCATGACCGACGAGGCCGCCGTGCTCGGCGCGCTTGGCGAGGCGGCGGAGATGCTGTGGCCGACATTGGGTTTGCGCGACAAGCCTCGAACCCGCGGCAGCTACCTTGATCTTGTCGCCTCGGTTGGTGTGCACGGAATAGCCGATCCGCTGACGCTGGGCCTGCCGGCCGGATCGCCGGTCGATCGCGCCACGGTGCTGGAATGGATCGAGGGCACGCGCGCGAGGGATGGCTCCACGGTGCTGGTGCCGATCGACCTCGCCGCTTGCGGGCCGATCGAGCTCACGCCGGGATACGTGCCGTTCACCAACCTGATCACCAACGGCATGGGCGCCGGCCCCGATCTTGAATGGGCGATCGGCCACGGTCTGTGCGAAATCCTGCAGCGCGACGGCAACGGGCTGTTGTTCCGCGCCATGGATGCCGGCGTGCTGATGGATTTTTCCGAGGCCCTCCCCGCTTCGACCCAATCCATGCTCGACCGGTTCGGCGGCGCCGGCATCCGCCTGCTGCCGAAATACGCCACCGACCAGTTCGGCATCCCCAACGTCTATTGTGTCGGCCATGACACCGCCGGGCACCTGCCGACCGCGCCGATCATGCTGACCGCGTGCGGCGAGGGCTGCCATCCCGACCGCATCCAGGCGTTGGAGAAGGCCGCCTGCGAGTTCGCCTCCTCGCGCGTGCGCAAAGCTTTCGCCCAGGGCCCGGCAAGCCTGGTGCGCACGGTGGCGCCGCCGGGTTATGTCGATCGGTTCATGGCGCAGGCGGGCGGCGCCGACAAATCCACCGACAGCCGCGCCTTCACCTCGATGCGCGACTGGACCGGGCGGCAGGCCGCCGAGCTGCAATCCTGGCTGGCCGACACGGTGCTGTCGGTGCGATCTGGCAAGGATTTCTTCTCGCTGCCCGAAACCGCTGCACCCGACTCCCGGGCGCGCGGGAAGATCGCCCGCGACCGGGTCGAGGCGGAGGGGTTCGACATCCTCTATGTCGACATGTCGCCCGCCGACCGCGGCATCGCCGTGGTCAAGGTGATCGTGCCGGGGTTGGAGGTCGAGACCATGAGCTACTACCGGCTGGGCGAGCGCAACACGCGCAAGCTGATGGCGAAGGACTCGCCGCTGATCCGCTTCGGCGCGGCTACGGAAACACTGCGACCCGTGCGTCTGACGCCGGAGGCACGGGCCCGGTTCGACGACCAACCGTTGTTCGACACCGCGCTCGCCGACAGCATCGTCGGGCCGTTGTACCCGCTGTACCGCGAGCCGGAGGCGCACCATGTCGCCTGGGCCGGGGAGCGCGGTTCATGAGCCTTCGTTTCGCCTACAATACCAACGGCGCCGCCAACCACCGGCTCGACGACGCGATAGGTCTGATCGGCGACAGCGGTTATGACGGCGTCGCGCTGACCCTTGATCACCACCATCTCGATCCGTTCGCCGACCGGTGGGCGAGCGAGGCCGAGCGCATTTCAAAAAAGCTGTCCGGGCGCGGACTCGGCAGCGTGATCGAGACCGGCGCGCGCTACCTTCTCGACCCGCGCCAGAAGCACGAGCCGACGCTGGTCACCGCCGATGCCTCAGGCCGCGCGCGCCGCGTTGCGTTCCTGCACCGCGCGATCGATGTTGCCGCCATCCTCGGCAGCGAAACGGTTTCCTTTTGGGCCGGCGTGCCGAAGCCCGGCATCGCGCGCGCGGATGCGATGGCCTGGCTGCACGAGGGCTTGGCCCGGGTCTGCGCCTATGCCGACGAGCAGGGTGTTTCCGTGTGCCTGGAACCGGAGCCGGGAATGCTGATCGAGACCGTCGGCGACTATGAGCGGCTGTCGAGAAAGCATCCTTCTCTGAGCCTGGCCCTGGATACGGGACACTGCCTGGTGACCCAGGATATCGACCCCGCCGATGCGGTTCGAGAATTCGCCGGCCGCATCGCCACGGTGTCGATCGAGGACATGAAGCGCGGCGACCACACCCATCTGCCGTTCGGCAAGGGCGACATGGATGTCGGTTCGGTTCTGACGGCGTTGACGGAAAAGGAATTTCGAGGCCTGGTCTGCGTCGAGCTGTCTCGCGAGAGCCCGCGCGCGCATGAGGCGGTCCCGGAAGCCATCGCCTACCTGAAGGCAGCCGAGATGGCGGCACGCGAAACAATGGGGGCGTCGTCATGAGGATCTGCTTCGTCAGCCGGCGGTTCTTCCCGGCGATCTCCGGCATGTCGATCTACGCCATCAACCTGTTGCGCCAGGTTGTCGCCGCCGGGCACGACGTCACCATGATCAGCCAGTACCGCGGCGACGCGTTCGGCCGCGGCGTCTATGGCGGCGGCCCGCCGCCCGAGGTGCCCGGCGTGCGCGTCATCGGCATGGAGGCGCTGGGCGAGCAGGAAGGCGGCAACTTCGAGCGTGACATCTCCGACATCGTCGAGACCATCACCCGCGAGCACGCACGCGCGCCGTTCGACGTGCTGCATGCGCAGTACGGCTATCCGACCGGCTGGGCGACGCTGCTGGCCTCCAAGCGGCTCGGCGTGCCGAATGTCGTGTCGATCCAGGGCGGCGACGGCCACTGGGTCGGCTCGTGCTGCGAAACCCACCGGCTGGCGATGGTGCGGGTGCTCGACCATGCCGGCGCGCTGCTGATCGGCGGGCGGAGCTTCGCCGAGGAGGTGCATGGCCGGCTAGGCACGGCACTCGACCGGTTCACCATCGTGCCGGGCGCGGTGGACACCACCCGGTTCACGCCCGGGCCGATACTGGCGTCCGGCGCGCCGCCGCGGATGTTGTATCATGGCCGCGTCGATCGCCGGAAAGGCGTGCTCGACTTCCTGCATGCGCTGAAACAGCTACGCGGCGCCTGGCAGGCGACGATCTCGGGCATCGGGCCCGATCTGGAACCGGCCAAGGCGCTGGCTGGCGAGCTGGCGCTCGGCGACCGGGTCGCGTTCACCGGCTATGCCGACTACGACGCCGTGCCCGACATCTATCGCGCCCACGACATCTTCGTGTCCCCGACCTACGCCGAGGGCTTCTCCAACACGATCCTGGAAGCCATGGCCAGCCGGCACGGCATCCTGTCCTGTCGCTCGGTCGGCGTGGTCGATTGCCTGCGCGACGACGAGAACGGTCTGCTTGTCGAGGCCGGCGACATCGCGGCCCAGGTCGCGGGCCTTGACCGGCTGGTGCGCGATACGGCACTGCGCGAGCGGCTGGGCGATGCGGCGCTGGAGGAATGCCAGCGCGTCTATAGCTGGCAAACCGTCGCCGGACAGATCATGGCGATCTACGGGGAACTCGCCGGAACCCGCCCCGATGCCGACTTCGAAAGCACGCTGCCGGTCAGCGAGTGCCGCTTCCGCCACGAGCCGCATCTGCTTTGACCCGAACGCTGCTGGCGGTTTCGCCGCATCTCGATGACGCGATCTTCTCGGCCGGCGGCACCCTGGCACTGCGGGCGCGGCAGGGCTGGCGGGTGCTGGTGGCCACCTGTTTCACCGGCAACGTGGCGCAGCCCACCGGCTTCGCCCTCGCCTGCCAACTCGACAAGAGGTTGCCGCCCGACATCGACTACATGGCGCTGCGCCGCGCCGAGGATTTTGCCGCCTGTCAGGCGATCGGAGCCGGCTTTGTCCACCTGCCGTTCCTCGAAGCCCCGCATCGCGGCTATGACAGCGCCGCCGCCCTGTTCGCCGGGCGGCTGCCGGACGACGACATCGCCTCAGGGCTTGCACCGGCGCTGGAGGCGTTGATCGCGGCCGAGAACCCCGATCGGATATTCGGACCGATGGCAATAGGCAGCCACGCCGATCACCTCGTGGTGCGATCCGTGCTGGAAGCCATCGGCGGCAAGCTCAGCCTCTGGCAGGACTGGCCCTACGCCGATCGTGCTTCGTCAACGCGTATCGTCCCAACCGAAACGGTCCGGCTCGATGCGTCGGCGATCGGCGCGAAGATATCGGCGTGCCAGGCCTATGCCACGCAGATCGGCTTTCAGTTCGGTTCGCCGCAGGCCATGACCGATCGGATCAGGCGGATGGACGAAGAACACTTCCTGACGCCGTAGGCAGAAAGCATGGGGCTCTGCCCCAAACCCCGCAAAGGGGCCGTCGCCCCTTTGAAGCCCTCTACTTAAGTGATGCGCCCCGGGGCGCTACCCCGGCGGGGTCAGGGGCAGAGCCCCAGCCTTCTACCTCACTCGCCGGCAAACCGCCGCGCCCCCAGCTCCTCGATGTCCAGCTCCCGTTCCAGCGCATGCAGCACGCTATCGTGGATCTCGCCGATGCGGTGCAGCCGCAATATCTCCGCCCGGCCGGCGACGACGGCGGCCAGAACCACGCTGAAATGCTCGGTGCGGGCGTCCGCCAGCTCGTTCTCCGCCTCGCTGAACCGCGTCGCCGCCCGCGCCCGGTAGTCATACTGCTCCAGCAGCCGCGGGTGCCTGGCGGTGCCCTCCGGTGCGATGGCGCGGCCGCGCACGGCGGCGAGCTGGGCCTGTGCCATGCGGACCCGGGCCTCGGTCTCGGACAGGGTTTTTGGCTGCTGAAGCGTGAATTCGCTCAGCCGCAGCCAGCGGATCAGCGGCGCCAGGGTCGCGCCCTGCACCAGCACCGTCACCAGGATGACGAGGAAGGTGGTTGCCAGGATGAAGTCGCGGCCGGGAAAGCCGTCGGGCAGCGCCAACGCCGCGGCCAGGCTGACCACGCCGCGCATGCCGGCCCAGCTCATCACCAGCGGTATCCCGATCGGCGGATAGGGGTCGCGGCGCCGCAACGAGGACACCAGCGCGCGTGGCAGGTAGGTTGCCGGCACGATCCAGGCGAAGCGCGCGACGATCACCGCGGCGGTGATGATGGCGGCGGGCACGAGCAGGTCGTTGATCGCGGCATAGCCGCCGAGCCGCTGCAGCACCCCGCGCAGCGACAGGCCGATCAGGATGAACACCAGGCTTTCCAGCACGAACACGACGACATTCCAGACCGCGCGCGCCTGGGTGCGGGCGGCGGCGCCGAGGGTCGCGTGTTGGCGGGTGCCCATGACCAGGCCGCAGGCGACGGTTGCCAGCACACCCGAGACGCCGAGCGCATCGCCGGCGATATAGGATCCCCAGGCGGCCAGGAAGCTGCCGAGGATCGACAGGTGCACGTCGCGCAGCCGTGCCAGAAGGAATGCCGCGGCGAAGCCAAACGCGGTGCCTGCAACCACTCCCCCAACGGCCAGCGCGCCGAAACTCAGCGTCGCCTGGCCGAGGCTGAAGGTACCAGTAAGGGCCGCGGCGACCGCGAACCGGTACAGCACCAGGCCGGAGGCGTCGTTGACCAGGCTCTCGCCCTCCAGCAGCGCCACCACCCGGCGCGGCAGCGACAGCCCTTGCAGCACCGCCTTGGCGGCGACCGCATCGGGCGGCGATACGATGGCTCCCAACGCGAAGCAGGCGGCCCATGGCAGCGACGGCGCGACGAGGTGGGCGACCACACCGACCACTAGGGTGGTGAACAGGACCGCGCCGACGGCGAGCTGGAGGATGATCCGCAGGTCGGCACGGAAATCGCGCCAGGCGGTGAAGAAGGCGCCGGCAAGCAGCAGCGGCGGCAGGAACAGCACCAAGGCGAGGTCGGGGTCGAGCGCGATGTCCGGCGTTCCGGGGATCAGCGCCAGGCCGATGCCGCCCAGGATGAAGGCCGCCGCCGGCGGCAGGCGCAGCCGTCGGGCCAGCAGTTCGAGGCCAACCACCACGGCGGTCAGCAGCAGGATCAGCTCGAACAGGCTGACTGGGCTCATCGCAGGCGGAAGCCGGTTCTTGAATGTTGCAATTCAAGAATAAATCGCCTTATCTCCTGGTACGCACGTCCGCTGCGCGCATTGTTGAACATGAAATTATTTGAAAAAACCCGCCTGCAGGTGTCGCAGACCCAGCCGGACCCGCTTGCCCCGGCACGGGGCGTGGTGCACGGCGTCCGGATCATGGCGGTGTTCTGGATTGTCGTGGCATTGCTGGTCGGTGCTTACCTGGCATTTTAAAGGGGCATTTCGAAGCGGGGCATTCCGAAGCCGCGTTACTCGGCGCCTGACGGCCGGGTCCAGACCCGGATGTAGTCGATCGCCCAGTCCCACCCATTCGCCAGGCCGCCCTGATCGGTGATGCCGCTGAGGTCGTTGAACTTAGGCGCCACCTGCAGGCTGGCGATCAGATGGGCGGGAACGTCGCCCTTGCTGTGCCACTCGAAATACATCTCCCGGAATACCTTCCCGTCGAGCAGGAAGCGCAATTTGTTGTCCTGGCGCCAGTCCAGCGCATAGACGTGCAAGCCCTCCGTCAGATCCTGCTTCGGCTGGAAATACCATTTGTCGCCCCAGGCGGGATCGCGGAACAGGTCGTGCGGATGGCCGAAATCGGCGTCGCGGCCGTTGGTCGGGGTGCCGGTGACAAGGTAGTGGCCGGGCGGCGTGCCGTTGAAGCCGAACTGGTCGAGGATGTCGATCTCGGGCGGCCAGTCGAGCACGCTGACATTGGCTTTTCCGCCGGTCGTCGGGAACTGCTGGCCAGGGTTCAGCCAGAACGCCGGCCAGGCGTACATCGCCTTCGGCATGGCGCAGCGTATCTCGATGAAGCTGCCGGGGCGGACCGGCAACGCGAAGCGCAGGATGCCGCTCTCAATGTTGCCGTCGCCGCAGTCGGAACGCTTGTTGGTTTCCAGCCCGCAATGCGCCTTCAGGACCAGGCTGTCGGCGGTGAACACATGCAGCGCGCGCGCGTCGCCCGCAGGATAGTCGCGATGCCGGCTGCGATAGTTGCCGTACAGTCCGTCGGTGCCGTTGCCCGTCGTTGTCGAGTCGCCATAGATGAACCGGTAATAGGCGATGCGGTCGAGGTCGGGCTTGCCGCGGATCGTGGCGTCTCGGCGCGTCCGCCCGAACGTCGCGTTCAGCCGGTTGATGAACACGCCTTCGACCCCGACGGGTTTGACGGCTTGACTGGCCGGTGGCGCAACACCGGCGAGGGTCGAGCCGGATTCCTGCGCAGGCTGGGCGATCGCTGCGGAACCCGCCAGCATGACGAGGATTCCTAGCCTCAAGGCCTGCCAGCCGATTGCCATCCGTCAATCTCCTCCATCGGTCCACGGGATGCGCCAAGCCGTATCGCCGCGGTGACGAAGAACTAAGTACGACGCCGAATTGTCGTTCCGACGGTCGGGTCGCCTGACAGTCGGGCGACATGGTCCATACGGTCCAGTCCCGATCGCCGCCGGGTCTGTTAAAGTGCAGGATATAGCATGTCGATATCCGCATCCCTCATCCACCCGGTCACTGCTGTGGACGCGACCACGCCGCAGGCGCGAAACCGGGCGCTGCTGTTCGCGACGGTCATCATGGCGGCGTCGCTGTTCCTGCAACGCTTCGGCCTGCCGGCCGGCGGCAAGACAATCAACGTCGTCGGCGTGATCGGGATGGCGGCGGCGGCGGTCGGGCTGTTCCAGGGCGCGCTGACCTTCAGCCGGGTGCGCCTCGCGGCCTTCCTGCTGCTCGCCATGCTGGTGCTGGCCGGCATGGCCTGGCACCAGATCAGCCCGGCCCGGTTCCAGGCGGCGCCGAGCCTGGCGTCGTTGCTGCAATTCCTGATCCTCAGCAGCTTCGCCTGCCTGTCGTTCGCGGTGCCGGTGTCGGAGCGGGCGTTCTGCCGCCGCGTCAACGCCGTCTTCGCGCTGATCGCCATCGCCGGCATCGTCCAGTTCGTGATCCAGTTCGCCGGCGTCCGGGTCTTCGCCTTCACCGGCTTCGTGCCGGCGACCTTCCTGACCGAGGACGGCTTCAACCTGCAGATCCCAATCGGGGTCGGCAACCTGCTCAAGTCGAACGGCTTCTTCATG
>JANXRT010000170.1 GCA_025356735.1 Acetobacteraceae bacterium
CAAACGTCCGGCCCTGACGAACTGCAATGCATTGAGTGGACCACTGAACATCAGCGTGATCTGGATGCGGCTCACGCCCGTGCGCGATCAGCTGGTTGATGGTCGGCATAGCGCCTCTTTCTCATCCATGGTCAGCAAGGCCACGATCGGCCGCGCGAAATTCTCTCAACGTCGCACAGAGAAAACCCGACACAACGGGACAAGCCCATTATCGGGTACTACCTGCTTGCGGCCTGAGCCTCCCGGGAAATCGCGGGAAACGGCGCCGCTAGCCTTGGTATCTGCAAAACCCTTGCCGTCCCGAAGAAGGGTCGGTCAAGGGGGCGGAACCTATGCCGGAGGTTTCGGCGAGTCAAGCGGGTATGTGGTTTTGTGCCTATCGCGCGAAGCGCAATCGGTAGAATAGCAAGGCTGGGCTCCGCCCAGACCCGCCAGGGATAGCCTCCCTGGACCCGCAATACTTAAGGGATGGGTTCTAAGGGCTTGCCCTTAGCGGGTCCAGGGCAGAGCCCTGGCCTTAATTACTTCGCTTCGCGAAAGGAAAGGCCGGGAACCTGCATTCCCGGCCTGTATGCTAGTCAGCAGCCTCGGTATTGCTGAGCGCAGGCAGGGTGCCCAGCGTCAGCGTTTTTGCATCGCGTCCGGCGGCGATAGCCCGCAGCCGGTTCATCACGGCGCCCGTACCTGCCGGTATCAGCCGGCCGACGATGACGTTCTCCTTCAGGCCCATCAAATTATCCACCTTCCCGGCCGTGGCCGCCTCGGTCAGCACCCGCGTCGTCTCCTGGAAGGAGGCAGCCGAGATGAAGCTGTGGGTCTGTAGTGAAGCCTTGGTGATACCCTGGAGCACCGGCATCGCCACCGCGGGGCGGTCGTCCTTGGCGAGCTTGGCGTTCTCGCGGTCGAACTCCATCCGGTCGACCTGTTCCCCAGCGAGGTATGTCGTATCACCCGGGTCCATGATCTCGACCTTCTGCAGCATCTGGCGGCAGATCACCTCGATATGCTTGTCGTTGATCTTCACGCCCTGCAGCCGGTAGACGTCCTGGATTTCGTTGACCAGGTAGTCCGACAACGCTTCCACGCCGAGCACCTTGAGGATGTCGTGCGGCACGCGCGGGCCGTCGACCAACGGGTCGCCGCGGCGGACGAAGTCGCCCTCCTGCACCGAGACGTGCTTGCCCTTCTGGATCAGATACTCGGTTTCCTCGCCGGTATCGTCGTTCTTGACGATGATGCGGCGCTTTGCCTTGTAATCCTTGCCGAACTCGATGCGGCCATCGTTCTCGGCGATGACGGCATGGTCCTTTGGCCTCCTGGCCTCGAACAACTCGGCCACGCGCGGCAGGCCGCCGGTGATGTCGCGGGTCTTGCTGCCCTCACGCGGAATGCGCGCCAGCACGTCGCCCATCGCCACCTGGGCGCCGTTCTCGACCGAGAGGATCGAGTCGGGCTGCAGGAAGTAGCGGGCATCGGTATTGTTCGGCAGCCGCAGCACCTCGCCCTTGGCGTCCTTGAGCTGCAGGCGCGGCCGCAGATCAACGCCCTTGGAGGCCTGCTTGTAGTCGACCACCACCTTGGAAGTGAGGCCGGTGACCTCGTCCATGCGCTCGACCAGGGTGATGCCCTCGATCAGGTCGAGGTATTCAACCTTGCCGCCGAACTCGGTGATGATCGGCAGGGTGTATGGGTCCCACTCGGCCAGCTTCTGGCCGCGCGTGACGCCGGCACCCTCATCGACCAGCAGCCGCGATCCGTACGGCACCCGGAAGCGGGCACGCTCCCGCTGCTTGTCGTCAACCAGCACGATCTCGCAGTTGCGCGACATCACCACCGGCGTGCCCTGGCTGTTCAGCACCACGTTGCGGTTCTTCACCGACACTGAGCCCTCATGGCTGGCCTCGACGCTAGAGACCTCGGCGCCACGCTGGGCGGCACCGCCGATATGGAAGGTGCGCATGGTCAGCTGGGTGCCGGGTTCGCCGATCGACTGCGCGGCGATGACGCCCACCGCCTCGCCGATATTGACCGTCGTGCCGCGCGCCAGATCGCGCCCGTAGCAGGCGCCGCAGACGCCGACCTTGGACTCGCAGGTCAGCACCGAGCGGATCTGCAAGCCCTCGACGCCGGAGTTCTCAAGGATCTCGGCCTCAGTCTCCTCGATCAGCGTGTTGCGCGGAACGATGATCTTGCCGGTTATCGGATCAAGCACGTCTTCGGCGGTCGTACGGCCAAGGGTCCGTTCCGACAGGCTGGCGACGACCTCGCCGCCATCCATCACCGCGCGCACGCTCAGGCCGCGCTCGGTGCCGCAATCCTCCTCGACGATGATGCAATCCTGCGCCACGTCGACCAGGCGGCGCGTCAGGTAGCCGGAGTTGGCGGTCTTCAACGCCGTGTCGGCCAGTCCCTTGCGGGCACCATGGGTTGAGTTGAAGTATTCAAGGACGGACAGGCCTTCCTTGAAGTTGGCGATGATCGGCTGCTCGATGATCTCGCCCGATGGCTTGGCCATCAGGCCGCGCATGCCAGCCAGCTGGCGCATCTGCGCCGGCGAGCCGCGCGCGCCGGAATGCGACATCATCCAGACCGCGTTGGTCGGCGTGCCGATCTCCTGCTTGCTGATCTCCTTCATCATCGCGCTGGCGACCTCCTCGGTGCAGCGCGACCAGGCGTCCACCACCTTGTTGTAGCGCTCGCCGGCGGTGATCAGCCCGTCCTGGTACTGCTGCTCGAACTCCTTCACCTCGCCTTGCGTCGCGCTGATCATGGCGCCCTTGGTCTCGGGGATGATCAGATCGTCCTTGCCGAACGAGATGCCGGCCTTGGCCGCGTTGGCGAAGCCGATGCCCATCAGCCGGTCGGCGAACAGCACGCATTCCTTCTGCCCGCAATGCCGGTAGACGGCATCGATGACGTCGGAAACGTTCTTTTTGGTCAGCTGCTTGTTAAGCAGCGAGAATGGCACGTTGGGGTGCTTGGGCAGCACCTGCGCGATCATCATCCGGCCCGGCGTGGTAGTGATCAGCATCTGCACCGGCTTACCCTGCGCGTCGATCGTGTGGTAGCGCGCCCGGATCTTGGTGTGCAGGGTTACGCTCTTGGCGAACAGCGCATGCTCGATCTCACCCATGTTGTGGAACGCGGGCGCGTCCTTTTCCTCGGTGGCACGGAATTCCGGCGTCTCGAGGGAAAGATAATAGATGCCGAGCACAATGTCCTGGCTCGGCACGATGATCGGCTTGCCGTTGGCGGGGCTGAGGATGTTGTTGGTCGACATCATCAGCACGCGGGCTTCCAGCTGCGCCTCCAGCGAAAGCGGCACGTGCACCGCCATCTGGTCGCCGTCGAAGTCGGCGTTGAAGGCGGTGCAGACCAGCGGGTGAAGCTGGATCGCCTTGCCCTCGATCAGCACCGGCTCGAACGCCTGGATGCCCAGGCGGTGCAGGGTCGGCGCGCGGTTGAGCATCACCGGATGCTCGCGGATGACCTCCTCCAGGATGTCCCAAACCTCGGGACGCTCCTTTTCCACCATCCGCTTGGCCGCCTTGATGGTGGTGGCGTGGCCGTACTT
>JANXRT010000194.1 GCA_025356735.1 Acetobacteraceae bacterium
CGGCCTGGCCGCGGGATTGCGGGGCAAGGCCCAGATCGGCAAGGGCATGTGGGCCGCGCCCGACCGCATGGCCGAGATGCTGGAGCAGAAGATCGGCCATCCCCGCGCCGGCGCCAACACCGCCTGGGTGCCGTCGCCGACCGCCGCCACGCTGCACGCGCTGCACTACCACCAAGTCAACGTCGTCCTACGCCAGGAAGAGCTGATGCAGCGCGCCCGCGCGCCGCTTTCCGATCTCCTGACCATCCCGGTCGCCGACCGGCCGAACTTCTCGCCGGACGACATCCAGCAGGAGCTCGACAACAACGCGCAGGGCATCCTCGGCTACGTCGTGCGCTGGATTGATCAGGGCGTCGGCTGCTCGAAGGTGCCGGACATCCATGATGTCGGGCTGATGGAGGACCGCGCCACGCTCCGGATATCCAGCCAGCACATCGCCAACTGGCTGCATCATGGCATCGCCACCGAGGCGCAGGTGACCGAAACCCTGCGGCGCATGGCCGCCGTGGTGGACCGGCAGAACGTGGGTGATGCGCTGTACCGGCCGATGGCGCCGCAATTCGACGGCACGGCGTTCCAGGCGGCACGGGACCTGGTGTTCCAGGGCGTCAGTCAGCCGAATGGCTATACCGAGTTCATTCTGCATGCCCGTCGGCGTGAAGCCAAGGCACGCACACCCTGAGGGCATAGGGTAGCGCCTCCCGGCGCAATCGTCGAGAGTTCCGGATAGTCAACAATCTGGAGGTCTCGATGCGGCAAGGTATTGGTTTCAAGCGCGCGATGCGCCACGGCCTGCTTGGCTTGATGTCGCTAGTGGCGAGCTGCGCCATGCCGCAAGCCGATACCTTCGTGACGGTCGCGTCGCAGCCCGCCAATGTCGGCGATGCGGGCAATGCGGCGCTGGCCTATCACGATTCCGGCGACTACGACCGCGGCCTCGCCGAGGTTGCGGGACAGGCCGGCCAGTGGATCGCCACCCGGGCAAAAACAGCGAAGCAGCCGGCTTTGGTGCTCGACATCGACGAGACGGCGCTTTCCAACTGGGAGATCATCAAGCGCGATGATTTCGGCCGGCCGATCGGCGGGCCGTGCGACCTGGCGCTGGATGCGCCGTGCGGCTGGGCGGCGTGGGACCAGCTTGGGCGCGATCCGGCGATCGTTCCGACGTTGCAGATGTTCCAACAGGCAAGGGCGCTGGGCGTCGCGGTGTTCTTCCTCACGGGCCGTCCTGAGAACCAGCGCGCGGCCACTGAGCGCAACCTGAGGGCGGTCGGCTACGACGACTTCGCCAAACTCTACATGGTGCCCGACGGCCAGCACTTCGCCTCCGCCGCGGATTTCAAGGCGCCGATCCGCGCGCAGCTCGAGCAGCAGGGCTACACGATCATCGCCAACATGGGCGACCAGCCCTCGGACCTCGCCGGCGGCCACGCCGAGCGCAGCTTCCTGCTGCCCGATCCATTCTACCGAGTAAAGTGAGCCTTCGTATCGCGGGTCCAGGAGCGCTACTCCTGGCGGGCTTTGGGGCAGAGCCCAAAGCTTCCTCTTCTTTAGCTGCTGAGGACTTTTAGTACCTGACTGCCATAACGTTGCAGCTTGGAAGCTCCCACGCCTTTGATCTCCCCCAGCTCCTCAAGGGAGGTAGGGCGCACCGCGGCGATCTCCCGCAGCACGGTGTCATGGAAGATCACGTAGGGCGGCAGCGACTGGTTTTTTGCCTCGGCGGAGCGCCAGGCGCGCAGCGCGTCGAACATCGTTTCACCGGCTGGCGTCGTGTCGTTCGGGGCAGCCTCACGGCGGCGGGAGCGGGTTGGCGTGGAGGCCTCGACGCGCAGCATTACCGGGACCTCGCCGCGCAAGATCGGGCGGGCCTTCTCGGTGACCAGCGACAGGCTGGCGTAATCGCCGCTTTCGGTGCGCAGCGCGCCGAGCGCGATCAGCTGGCGGATGACCCCGCGCCAAAAACCCTCGGACTCGGCGGCACCGATGCCGAACGTCGAAATCTGGTCATGCTTGTGGCGCGCCACCATGTCGGTGGCCTTGCCGCGCAACACCGATACGATATGCAGCGCGCCGAACATCTGGCCGGTGCGATAGACCGCCGACAGCAGCTTCTGCGCCGCCACGGTGCCGTCGAACAGCGAGCCGGGGCTGAGGCAGTTGTCGCAATGGCCGCAGTCGGCGGCCAGGTCCTCACCAAAGCAAGACAGCAGCGACCTCGTGCGGCAGGATACCGTTTCGGTCAGCGTGATCATCGCCTCCAGCCGCTCGCGCATGGCACGCTTCTGGGTTTCCGGCGCGCTCGACTGCTCCAGCCAGTGGCGAGCGCGGGCGATGTCCTGGCCGCCGTACAGCAGCAGGGTGTGGGCGGGGTCGCCGTCGCGCCCGGCGCGGCCGATCTGCTGGTAGTAGGCCTCGGGGCTGTCGGGCATGTCGAGATGGACGACGAAGCGCACGTCCGGCCGGTCGATGCCCATGCCGAAGGCGATGGTGGCCACCACCACCACCGGATCGCCCGAGCGGAACCGGGTCAGAGAGGCGCGCTTCTCGACCCGGTCGATGCCGGCGTGGAAGGCGATGGCGGCGATGCCCTTTTCCACCAGCCTGGCCGCGGTGCGCTCGGTTTTCGCGCGCGAGCCGCAATACACGATGCCGCATTGGCCGCGATGGCCCGCCAGGAACGCCATCAACTCCGCCGTCTCGCCAATCTTCGGCTGGGCGGCGAGGTTGAGGTTGGGCCGGTGGAAAGACGCGACAAAGACGGTGGCGTCGTCGAGCTGCAGCGATTGCAGGATGTCGGCGCGGGTGCGGTCGTCGGCGGTGGCGGTCAGCGCGATCCGCGGCACGGCGGGAAACAGCCGCGGCAGGCAGGCGAGTTCCCGGTACTCGGGCCGGAACTCGTGGCCCCACTGGCTGACGCAATGGGCCTCATCGATGGCGATCAGGGCGATTTCCAGCCGGGAAAGCCGGTCGAGTGTGCCCTCGGTCAGCAGCCGCTCGGGCGAGACGTATAGCAGATCCAGCCGCCCGGCGGCGAGCTCGCGCGACACGTGGCGGGCCTCGTCGGGGTCGAGTTCGGAGTGCAAGGCCCCGGCGGCGACGCCGACCTGGCGCAGGGCCGCGACCTGGTCGTCCATCAGCGCGATCAGCGGGGAAACGACGATGGCAGTACCGGGGCGGCACAGCGCCGGCAGCTGGTAGCAGAGGCTCTTGCCGCCGCCGGTCGGCATCAGCACCAGCGCGTCGCCGCCGGCGATGACATGGCGCACCGCCTCGCCCTGCAGACCACGGAATTCGGGAAAGCCGAACACCCGGCGCAGCATTTCGGCGGGATCGGCAAAGGCCGATGCACCCCCGCCGATGGCGCGAAAACCGGCCGGGACAGCGGTCACCGATCGGATACGGTCACTTCGACGCGGCGGCTCTCGAGCGGGATCGAGACGAAATGGCTGCCGCCGCGCGAGACCAGGCGCAGCCTGGAGGCCTTCACCCCTTTCTCCATCAGGCGGTCGGCGACGACCTGGGCCCGCAGCTCCGAGAGCAGCTGGTTGGCACGGTGGCTGCCGATCGTGCTGGCGAAGCCGGCCACCGAGACCGTGCCCTTGGCATGGTCTCGCGCCTGGGCCGCGGCTTCGTCGACCACGCCCTGCGCGTCGCCGTCGAGGTCGGCGGACCAGGTCGGGAAGTACACCACCTTCTTCCCATCCGCGGCCATCGCCGGAAAGGCGGCAAGGCTCAGCGCCAACAGCGACGGAAGCAACGAAAGGTGCATGGACGAATTCCTTTGGCGTGGAGCAATGGCGTAGGGAATGCCCATCGGCATCCGCCACGTCAATCAAGAAGACGTTCAGGCCGCCGCTGCGACCGCACGACCGTTGGACAGCCGGTAGATGCGGTCGAGCCGCTCCACTCCGGTCAGCCGGTGGGCGATCAGGATGACGCCGCGGCCGGTGGTGGCCTCGTTCAGGGTGGCCAGGAAGGCGCGCTCGGTGTCGGCGTCGAGCCCGGCGCAGGGCTCGTCGAGGATCAGCAGCGCGGCGGGCGTCAGCAGGGCGCGGGCGAGCGCCAGCCGGCGCGCCTGGCCGCCGGAGAACCGCGTGCCGCCCTCGCCGACCCAGGTCTCCAGCCGGTCCGGCAGGGCGCGCACCATATCGCCGATCTGCGCCAGGTCGAGCGCCGCCCACAGGGAGGCGTCGTCGGCGTCTGGCCGCGCCAGCAGCAGGTTGGCGCGGATGGTGTCGTCGAACAGGTGCGTCGCCTGCGACAGCCAGCCGATCCGGGCGCGGATGTCGGCGGCGGCCAGGGTCGCCATGTCGGCGCCGCCGAGCCTGACGCAGCCGGCATCGGGTGCCACGACGCGCAGCGCCAGGGCGGCCAGGGTCGATTTGCCGGAGCCCGACGGGCCAAGCAGCGCCACCCGTGCGCCGGCGGGGATGTCGAGCGTCAGGCCGTCGAACACGTCCGCGCGGTCCGGCTGCCAACGAAACCGCACGTTTTCAAACCGGATGGCGGCGCCGGCCGGAGCTGC
>JANXRT010000213.1 GCA_025356735.1 Acetobacteraceae bacterium
GTCAGGGCCAGCAGGGTGATGAGCCCGATCACCACCAGGGCCGCCAGCGCCACCTTGTTGGCCGCGAAATCCGACAGCACGCGGCGAAAAGGCGATTGCTCGGCCGCCATCAGGCGCGTCCTCCAAGACGAACGCGCGGATCAAGCACGGTATAAAGCAGGTCCACCACCAGGTTGATGGTCACGAACAACGCCACCACGATCATGAGATAGGCCACGATAACGGGCCGATCGAGCACGTTGATGCTGTCGATGATCAGCTTGCCCATCCCCGGCCAGGCGAACACGCTCTCGGTCACCACCGAGAAGGCGATGGTGCTGCCGAACTCCAGCCCGATCACCGTCACGATCGGGATCAGGATGTTCTTCAGCACATGCACGAACACGATGCGAAACGGCGACAGCCCCTTGGCGCGGGCGAACCTCACGTAGTCCATCGGCAGGTTCTCGCGCACCCCGGCGCGGGTCAGCCGCAAGGTCAGCGCGATGTTGCCGAGCGCTAGGTTCAGCGCCGGCAACGCCATGTGCGCCAGACCGTCCCAGGTCAGGAAAGACCACGGCACGCCAAGGAACTCGCGGGTGGCGCCACGCCCGGAACTCGGCAGCCAGCCGAGCTCGACGGCGAATACCAGGATCAGCATCAGCCCGACCCAGAAGCTCGGCAGCGAGAAGCCGAGGATCGATCCCGCCATCGTGGCGCGGCCGAGCACGCCATCCGGATGCAGCCCGGCGTAGAGGCCGAGCGGGATGCCGATGATGATCGACAGCAGCACCGCCGTCACCGCCAGCTCCATCGTCGCCGGCATGCGCTGGCCGATCAGCCGCAGCGCCGGCTCGTTGAACACGAAGCTGCGGCCGAGGTCGCCGTGCAGCGCGCCGCGCAGGAACAGCCCGTATTGCTGCCACAGCGGCTTGTCGAGGCCGAGTGCCACGATGGCGCGCGCCCGCTCCGCCTGGTCGGCGTTGGGCGAGATCAGGATTTCCACGGGGTCGCCGATCACGTTGACGCCCAGGAACACGATCACCGTCATCGCCAGAATGACGAACAGCGCCTGGATCATCCGGCGAAGCAGCCAGGTCGTCATGGTTCAGCTAGGATGCCGGGCGGATATCGGCGGCGCGGGTTTCCTCGTCGACGCGCGGCGCGTAGGCGAGGCCGCGCCGCATCGCCCAGATGTTCTTCTGCTCGTGCAGCGGGATGATGCCGACATCCTGCATGCCCAGCGTCGTCGCCTGCTGCAGCAGCTTTTCGCGCGCATCGTCATCCACCGTCAGCAAGGCGCGGTCGATCAACGCGTCAAGCGCCGGATGGGAGTACCGCCCACGGTTCGCGGTGCCCATGCCCTTTTCCGGAGCAACCGTGGCGAGCTGCGCGCGCAGCGCGTTGGACGCCTCGCCGGTGGCGGTGCCCCAGCCGAACTGGAACACCGAAAACTCCTGCTTTCCGGCGCGTCCGACATAGGCGCTCCATGGTAGCGCCTCGACCGTCGTCTGGACCCCGATCCGGCTCCACATCTGACCGATCGCCTGGATCACCTTGGCGTCGTTGACGTAGCGGTCGTTGGAGCCGTGCAGGGTGATGCGCAGGCCGTTGGGAAAACCCGCCTCGGCCAGCAGCTGCTTCGCGCGTGCGGGATCGTAGGGCGGTGCCTTCAGGCCAGGCACATAGCTGTAGCTGCCTTCCGGCAGGAATTGCCCGGACGGCAGCGCCGTGTTCTCCATCACCCGGTCGGCGATCGCCGACCGGTTGACCGCCAGCGACAAGGCCTCGCGAACCCGATGGTCGCGCAGCGGGTTCTTCTCCAGCACCTCGCCGTTCGGGCCGGTGACGAACGGCGTCGGCCCCTCGCGCCCCTGGTCCATGGCAAGGAAGATCAGCCGCGAGCTGACGATCTCGGAGATCGCCAGCCGCGCGTCGCCGCGCAGCCGGGCGATATCGCTGGTCGGCACCGCGTCGATGAAATCGACATCGCCCGACAGCAGCGCCGCGGACCGGGCGGCGTCGTTGCTGATGATGCGATACGTGACTTTCGACCAAGCCGGCTTCGGCCCCCAGTAGTCGTCGTTGCGGGTCAGCTCGATCCGGTCACCCGACCTGTAGGAAACAAATTTGAACGGCCCGGTGCCGATCGCGTTCTTGCCGGAATTGAAATCCTCCGAGGTCGGATTAGGCCCAAT